>NZ_FXBB01000012.1 GCF_900177735.1 Dethiosulfovibrio salsuginis
TCCAGTATGGTCCTGAGACTATCGCTTTGGTCTCCGTCCTAAACACCATAGGGGCCGTATCCATAGACCGCATTCACGACATACTCCATGGAGCCTGTAGACTTCCTATATCCACGGGAACGATCTACAACATGGTCAAAAAAGCGGTTCTCTCCGTAGCCCCGTCTGTGGAGGTCATAAAGGAGAAGGTCAAAGCTCTCTCCTTGGCCCATTTCGACGAAACAGGTGTCCGAGTAGATAAAGGACTCCGCTGGGCTCATGTTGCCTGTAACCGTCACTACGCCTACATATCCGTCGAAAAGCAGCGAGGCTACGACGGGATGGTCGCCTCCGGGATACTTCAAGGCGAAGCTTAAAATATCGGGCTGCTTCCGAACCTCGGAAGGGGCTAATGACTATGCCAAAATAATGTCGTTCCTCGAGGCCATGTCTATGGTTCTCGATGGTCAGATTCTCTTCTTGGATGGGGCGACTGAATAGTTACGTCGATATAAAAAAAGAGGGGCCTTAGGCCCCTCTTTTAGTGTCGATATTTAGCTTTGGTTTACAGGTATCCTGCGGCGGCCAGAAGTTCCTTGGCCTTTGGCACGTGCTTGCCCGGGAGCTTGACCACCGGTCCGGTGCATCCCATGGAGGACTCGGCGTAGATTCCGTTTTTCCAGAGTTCTCTCACGGCATCCTCTATGGAAAGGACGTCTATGCCGTGGATCTCCTCGTCGGTGGGCTCCGCAGGAGGAGCGGTTACCTCCTGAGAGCACTCGGGCTTAGAAAGGACACCCTGGATTACCTCGTCGAGGCCCGCTTTTTTAGCGGAGGCTATCTCCGAGGCCACTACCTGAGGCAGATCGCCTTTGGCGACGGACGCGGTGTAGGCCACGGCGTTCGCCACGACAGGGGCTCCAGAGGCTCTGGATATGATGGAGATGACCTTGTCCCAGCCCTCTCCTGTGGCGGGACCGTAGCCCCAGCCCAGGGCCTCGTAGGATCCTCCGGTGTTGAAGGAAGAGAACATCTTCATCAGGACGTTGCCGGTGAGGGTGTCGCATACGCAGACGTCCACCGCTCCGGCCAGTATGTCGTTGCCCCTCAGGACCGAGCCGCCGTCGGCTCTAAGGCTCTCTCCGAAGGTGATGTCGTAGCCTTTGTCCTTAAGCTTAGTGAGGGCCTTAAACACCAGCTGGGCTCCCTCTACGTTCAGGATTCCCACGGTGGGGTTGACCTTGCCCATGGCTTTGGCTACGGCGATTCCGTAGATGGCGTTTCTGATCATGGCTTCCACCCTGTTGATGGCGGAGGTGCCGGTAGAGGACGCCACTATCATGTCTTTCCCCTTTGCTGGGGTGACGACCCTGCCTATGGTGGTGACGCCCATAGGGAAGGGGTAGTGGAGAGCCACCGCTCCCGATATGGTTCCGTCGGAAAGGGCCGTCTCCATGGCCTTGGCTATATCGGCATCGCAGGGGTCTGTCTCTATCCACTGAAGGTCGTCGTATCCCTCGACTTTAGGGCCTATCATGACGACCTTTACTCCCTGGTTCTGCTGCTGTGCCAGTCTGCCGCTTTTGGCAAGCTCCTCGGGGCCGTGTTCACTGCCCGAGGCCATCAGTCCGACCTTTACGCTGGGACCGCCGTTTTTGGCGGCGTCAACCAGCTCGGCCAGGGCGTCTCCTATTAGTTTCTTGACGTCAGACATAGTTATACCTCCGTTATTTCGTCAAGGAGGCGGCGAGCTCCGAGAGGGCCTCCATGAGGACGCTCTTTACGTCGTCTTTGTTGACCGTTGCCTGTGCAGGAGCGGCGGGCTCGATAAGGAAAGAGGCTCCGTCGGCCAGGTTGGTGAGCCGAGCGAGGAATAGGCTTCCTTTGCCTATTATCATGGCTCTCTTTATCTTGCCCTCTTTGATCCAGTCGCAGGCGTGGCCTATGAAGGGAACTCCCGCAGGGATGTGTCCCTGGGTGTGGGCGAAGCCCGGAAGGCCTTTCTCCTTGACGAAGTTCATCATGTCCGCCTTCTCGATGGCCTTTTTCATGACCGCAAGGGCGGCTATCATCTTGATGTTGGCCAGAGGCACGTCGCCAGCTCCGGCGGGGAGGGTTATCTCCGGGATGTGGAGCTCAGGGCCAAACTTATCCACGTCCGCCAGGGAGAGACCGACTTTCACCAGAGGATCGAGGGTGAGGGCCTGGGTTACCGCCTGAGGTGATGCACCAGCACCGACGGTGTGCTTGCCTATGGCGTCCAGTCTCATCTCAGGGGTGCTGCCGTCGCTGGGGGTGATGAGCACGGCAAAGCTGCCCATACAGTCCTCAAGGGCTGGCATGTCCTTCTTGACGTGGTCTTTGCTGTTCATGTAGAGCTTGGGTACAGCTCCTCCAGCTATGGCTATGACGTTGGACCTGGTACCGGCGACTACCTGGGAGGCTCCGGCGATCATGGCGTTGACCGGTCCTGCGCAGAAGCCCCTTACGTCGCACCCGCTGGCGTTGACACAGCCTACTACTTCGGCGATGGCCTTGGCGAAGTTACCGCCGCCCCTCTGGGACATGTCTCCGGCGGCCTCTTCGGAGCACTCTATGACGAAATCCACCTCTTCCGGCTTAAGGCCGGTGTTGTTCAGGAGGTGCATCATGGAAAGCACCGCGCTTGCCTTGTTGGCGAGGTTCTCCAGCAGGGTATGGGCGCCCAGGTTAACGTCGGTCTCGTGGCCTCTCCTGACGCAGCCTACCAGCTTACCGCCGAAGTAGAAGGGAAGTCCACCGTGCTTCTCGTCGCACTCTTTCTCTATGTCAGCCAGGTCTCTGCCTTCCTCGAGCTTGCCGAGCATAGCTTCGGTGACGAGCTTGTGGTTGGCAAGTTTCTCACGGACAGAGGAGGCAAAGCCCTTCTCGAGCCACACTAAGTCGAATACGTCGCAGATGTCCATTAGGCCGAGGAACTCGTCCTCCGGGGTTATCTCGCCGTATTTTCCGAAGCGGTCGGCTCCCGCAAGGCGGTTGGAGTACATAGGGGTAGCCTGTTTCTCCAGATCCTCCAGGGTAAGGGCGCCGATGTAGGCCATGTTAGGGGCGTAGTCTTTGGCTTCGTCGAAAGTCTGAATGTGCTCAGGGAGCTTCTTCAGAAACTCTGTCTCACCGAGGGCTAGGTGCTCGCAGTGAGGGGTGTTACCGTAGTGGAGCCCCAGCTCAGGGGTGTGCTGGAGACAGTAGGAATAACCTTTAATCGCGACTCTTGACATGACAGAAAACGACCTCCTTGAGATGTCTTTTATATCCCACGACGAGAGGGGCCAGGTTTTACCCAACCCCCCTCGCTTACAATACACATTATAGTATAGATCTTGGAAAAAGGGTGATCAAACCCATAACTTTTAGCCTACCGTAGAGGTTTTTTCATGACTAAAAGTCTTAGGCCTCAATATAGGTGGATTTTACACCAATATGGGGCAAATGTCACCTTTTAACTAAAGTTTTCCCTCTGCTTCTTCGGCGAGCAACCCTTTGTAGAGACAGTAGCAGGCCAGCACCATTATTATGGAGAAAGGAGGAGCCGCAGCCAGGGATATGGTCTGTAGGTTCTGGAGCCCACCGGTGGCCAGAAGGACCACAGCCAAAGTCGCCATGAGAAATCCCCATATGGCCATCTTGTTTTTGGGAGGGTTAAGGTCGCCCTGGGTCGAGTACATGGAGAGGACGAAGGTTCCCGAGTTGGCGGAGGTGACGAAGAAGGTGGTTATCAGGACCACCATCAACACCGACATAACCGTTCCCATGGCGTAGTTGGAGTACATCTCGAAGACCCCTGTGGACATATCGGCCAGGATTTTCTGGGATATCTCGATGCCTTTGTTGATCTCAAGGTCCAGCGCGGAGGTTCCAAAGATGGCGAACCAGGTGAAGCTGCCCAGTGAGGGAACCACCAGGACTCCAGCGACGAACTCACGGATGGTTCTGCCTCTGGATATACGGGCCACGAAGGATCCTACGAAAGGAGCCCACGCAATCCACCATGCCCAGTAGTAAAGCGACCAGCTGGCCAGGAATCCTTTGTACTCGCCGCCGTAAGGTGCCATGGTGAAGCTCTGGGATACTACGTTGGATAGGTAGTCGCCTATTCCGGTCATCAGGGATTCCACTATAGTGAGGGTCGGTCCTACCAGGAAAAGCCCTAGCATCAGTATGCCGCAGATGAGCAGGTTGAAGTCGGCGACTTTTTTGATTCCCTTCTCGATTCCCAGAACCGCCGAGCCGGTGTAGAGAACCGCCAGCACAGCGATTATGGATATCTGTATGAACAGGGTTTTAGGAAGTCCGAAGACGTAGTTCAGGCCGCTGTTAAGCTGTAAAGTCCCCAGTCCCAGGGAGGTGGTTATGCCCGCTAAGGTCGCGAAGATCGCCAGGATGTCCACGGTCTTTCCGAAGGGGCCGTTTATGCCTTTCTCGCCTACCAGAGGCAGAAAGACGCTGCTTATAAGCCCTGGAGAGTTTTTACGGAACTGGAAGAAAGCCAACGCCAGAGCTATAACCGAGTATCCCGCCCAGGGGTGAAGCCCCCAGTGAAAGAAGGATATCCTCATGGCGTCTCTGGCTGCCTGGACCGATCCGGGGTCCGCGCCGAAAGGGGGCGAGCCGAAGTGATAGATAGGCTCCGCTGCTCCGTAGAACACCAGTCCTACACCCATGCCGGCGGAAAAGAGCATGGCGAACCAGGATACGGTGCTGAACTCCGGTTTCGAGTCGTTAGGACCTAACTTTACCTTGCCGAAGCGGCTGGATGCTATAAACAAGCAGAATACGACGAAGATGTTCATCGAAAGGAGATAGCCCCATCCGAACTTGTCGGTGAGGACGGTGAACATCGATCCGGCGAATGCACCGAAGCTGTTCGGGGCGACCAGACCCCAGAGGACCACCGCCAAGGTTATCCCCATGGATATTATGAAGACCGAGTTGCTTTTCTTTGAGCTCATTCTCTCCACTCCTCCTGTTTTGGAATGTATAACTTAAAAAAAGGAGGGGCGTAAGCCCCTCCCTGAAATCCCTAGATCTTCGTCGGGAAGACCGTTGGCTCTTCGACCTCGGTGGCCAGAGAGTTTAGGGCGACCTCTACACGGTGTTTCCTGAGTGCCCAGTCGTCTTCGGGGCTCATGTCAGGATCTCCCAGAGGGTAGGGGACCGAAACGGTTTGGACCATTCTGTTGGATCCGACGGTCTTGGCGACGTCTATAAGGTTACACATAACCACCACAGGGAATCCGGCTCTCTCTATCTCTTTTCCCATCGTTGCACCGCAACGAGTGCAGGTTCCTCAGGTGGAGGTGAGGACGACAGCGTCCACTCCCGCCTCTTTGAGGTCCGCGGCGATCTCTTTGCCGAACTTGGCGGCGTAGGCCTGGGTGGTTCCGGTTCCGACCGTGACGTAGAAGTAATCGTGAAGCTTGCCGAACTTGCCCTCTTTCTCCCAGAACCTCATGGCGTCCACGGGAATCCCTCTGTCCGGGACGGCGCACATGGCCGCCGGGTCGAAGCCGGCGTGGATCGTCTTGAAGACGCCCTCAGGAAGTTTGTCCAGTTCGGATATGTTGTACTTGCCCCACTTGGTGGCGGAGGCGGACTGGATTCTGTCGGGGTTCTCCACCGGCACCACTCCGCTGGAGGATACCAGAGCTATCTTCATCTTGCTCAGGTCCTTGACCGCCGGAGCGGGAGGGATCTTGTCCATCTTGGGTATGACCAGCTCGGACTGGAAACTCTCGCCCTTGAGCTTTTTCACCAGCATGTCGATGACTCGGTCGGCTGCCATGGTTCCCTCAGGATGGGGGATCTCGAAGCGAACGCCTCTTGGGAAATACCCTTCCTCAGCGGCGGGCTTCAGCTCCTCGCCTTTGACGATCTTCTGGGCGAAGGCGGCCATTTTACCCATGTCGTCTTTCATGAAGGTGGCTTTTCTGCCCCCCTGGAAGACGTAGGCCTCGGTCTTGAACTGCTCGACTCCTGGGTTTTCCTCGTTCATGGAGGTTATAACCGGTACGTCAAAACGCTCTTTTACCGCTTTGCAGACCAGGCCGCAGCCTACACCGTAGCGGCCTGCCATGAAGGCGGGGCCTGCGAAGAACACGTCGAACTCCTGCTTCTCCAGCCAGCCCAGGATCTCCTCCAGGGCGGCATCGGTGTGGTTTGTGACGTAGTTGTCGCCGCAGACTATGGTGTGGGTGACCTCAACGTCTGGCATCATCTGGTTGAGCATGTTGGAGCAGCCCACTAGCTCGGAGTGGAATATCGGCTTAGAGTCTGCCGCTTCCTCTCCTCCTACCTGACCGAAAAACTGGTTGATGTAGTGAATCGCTTTTTTAGTCATGTCTTTCACCCCTAAAAGTCAGCACAGGTCTTCTTAGAAAAGCCGCTGATGTGGTTGCAACAGAACACACCGTTGTTCTCCATGGAGACCGTTCCGTCCTCGTGGATAGAGCCTTCCCATCCGCCGGAGTTTCCGTCTCTAGCCAGGGCCTCAAGCTCGCCTATGACCTCCATGGCCTCCAGTTCGTAGAGCTGGGAGACGTTGCCGGTGGATACCAGGGCGTCGGTCATGGGGTTCATGGAGACCAGAGGCTGAGATCCTCCGTCCCGTCCGGTAGCCTCGTCGGAGATGCCTACGGTCTTAATTCCGATTTTCTCCAGTTCCACCAGGGCGGCGGTGTAGTCCACGTCGGGGTTGCCGTAGCCTTCCTCGGCGACTACCGCGCCTACGGCACCGAGGTTGGAGGCCATCTGGGCGAGCATCTTGGCACAACGGTCCTTTTCGTTCATCTTGACGTTAAGGTTGGACATTATAACGCCCAGGAAGTTTATGGTTTTGCCGTGCTGCTCCATGAGCTTTTTGACCATGGGGTTTACGGAGAACTCGTAGGTGGATATTTTGGACGATGTGGGCATGAAACTGCCGGACACCATGCAACCGTCGAGAAGCTCGTTGGGGTGCATGAAGGTGGGGAGCATGTGGTTGCCGTCCCATCCGTAGATAAGGGTGTTGTAACCCATAGTCTCCATCTGAGTCTGAGGCTGAAGAACGTAGACCACTCCGGGAAGGCCGTTGACCTCGGCGGATCTCTCTGTGACAGGGGGAAGGTCGAAGACCTCCATGTCCTCGGGCTCCAGGTCCTTGACGCACTGGCCTATGTACTCCGCTAGCTTCATGCCGCCCCAGCGAAGGGATTTGTTTTTCTTCTGCTGCTCGAACCTCTCGAAGTCCTCGTTGGTGTCAGCTACGAATACCAGGTTGACCATGTTACCGAAAATGGTGTTGTCCTGGTACTTGCCCGCCATGTCGATGACTCCGTCCTGGAAGCCACCCATGTGCTCGCCTACGACGATAAGGCTACAGCCTTTGAGGGCGTGGGTTCTGCCGTTCCCCGCTTGGGCCATAGGAGAGGTCACCCCAGGGAAGATTCCGGTGCTTTTGCCAGAGACTTTGCATCTCATCTCGATGGCCTCTTTTACCGGGCAGAGCCTGACTTTGTCTCCCGGGCGGACTATCCTGAGGTCTGCGGTGGTGATTCCCGGCTCTTCCTCCTTGACGAAGTTAAGGAGCTCCTCTTTGTTGACCGTCAAAACGCCGTTGGAGTAGGACAGGGTATCTCCGAAGACGATATCCTTGACGTGAAAGTTACCCATTTCAAGTCTCATAGATATAATTCCCCTTTTCTTCCTCTAAAGGGCGTATTTGCCGTGTTCCGCCCGGATCCCGCTGACGGCCTGGCATATAGCCTCGACCTCAAGCACCATCTCCATCATGCCGATCTGCTCCTCCCAAAGCTGGGGGTCAGCTTCCTCTTTGATATCGTTCTCAAGCACGTGATAAACCGAGAGTCCAGCCTGGACTCCTGCCAAAGGACCTGCGTAGGTGGGATCTCCTGCGGTCACCGTCTCGGCGTAGATCTCCGCCCCTTCAGGGTCGGAACTTCCGAGTATGACCACCAGGTTCTCAGCGCCGAACTTGTCGATGCTGTCTTTGATCCTCTGCTGATTCTGCAGATCCATGGCTCCTGCGGCGGTTCAGACGAAGCATTCGGTTGCGGCGAAGACTACCTCGGCCCCAGAGTTTTTGAGGGCCTCCTCCATTGCCGGTGCCGGAACTCCGTCTCTTTCGCCAAGGAGCAGGACCTTCTTGCCCGCTAACTTGCCCACGGCGATTCCTCCTTCTTACGGATAGTTATGATAGTAACAAATCTGTGATCGCTATGGTTATAATTATGGAGGAATCTTCAAAGTATATCTATTGGGACATCCGTGATCTTGGAGTAGTAAAAAACGTGACCCCCCGGTAACGCAATATGCGTCCGGGGGGTCTTTTGGGGCATCTCTAAAAATCCTGCTCCTCGGAGAGATCGTTCCGACGTAGCCCAGAGCCCGTATATTCGACATGCCGTCGTGTAGTCGAATGGGGCGACAGGACGTCGCCCCAAGCCGAGGGGGCACAGGACGTGCCCTCCGAGGCGGTTCGTACGGAACAGGCAGGTCGAGTATACGCTCGGGCGAAACAGGGCGTAGTCGGAACGATCTCTCCGAGGGAGTCCGAGCGTAAGTTTCTAGAGGCTCTCTTACGTGAGGTCCACCAGGCCCTCTCTGATGGCCAGCCTGGTCAGCTCCGCTATAGAGCCGCACTCCATCTTCTCCATTATCTTTCTCCTGTGGGTGTCCACGGTGTTTTTGCTGATGTGGAGGTCCGAGGCGATTATCCTGGAGCTCTCTCCCTTGACCAGCATGGCTAATACCTCTTTCTCTCTGTCCGAGAGCCTGGAAACCGGCGACGGTATAGCTACGTCCAAAAGCCTGAGGTAGTCTTTCACCAGTATGGAGGTTATCTTAGGGGTGAGATAGATATCCCCGTCGGAGACCGTCCTTATGGCCTGGATGAACTCGGCGGAGCTTCCCTCCTTGAGGGCGTAGCCCGTCGCCCCGGCTTTCAATATCTCCGCCAAAAATCTTTTGTCGGCGTGCATCGAAAGGGCCAGGACCTTGACGTCCTCCATGGTGGACCTTATCCGTCTGGTGGCCTCGACGCCGTTCATCTCCGGCATGGTGAGGTCCATGACGACCACGTCTGGATGGTGTTTAAGGACCATCTCCAACGCCTCCTTGCCGTTTCTTGCTAGCCCCACTATCTTCAGGTCCTCTTCTTTGGTTAGAATGTCCTTTAGCCCCTCTAGGAATAGCTCGTGGTCGTCGGCGAGAACCAAGGTGATCACGACGGGTTCGCCCCTTCCTCTAAAGGCATTTTAAGAGGAGCTGTCATGGCTATAGTCGCTCCTTTTCCCGGTTCCGATATGACCTGTACCGATCCACCTATAGGGTGTAGTCTCTCCCTTATGCTGAACAGGCCGAAGCCCTTGAGTCGTCCCCACTTCAAGGTGAAGGGCTTGGGAAAGCCTATACCGTTGTCCTCCACCACCACCTGGATTTTGCTGGGGCCTCTGTGTACCCTGATCGATACGTGAGTGGCACGGGAGTGCTTTATGACGTTTATAAGCAGCTCTCTGGTCATCTGATAGAGGAGTACGCATATCTGGTCGTCCGCCTGATGAACCAGGTTTCCTCCCTGAAAATCGTAGCTTATGCCTTTAGGGGATAGAAGGTGTTCCGCCAGGGACTCCAGGGCCGGGTTAAGGCCTAGGTCGTAGAGGGTCGGAGGGCTCACCTGGAATATAAGCTCGCGGCTTTGGCCTATGATGGACTCCACCGAATCGATGGCATGGTCAAGCTGTTCCACTGTGCAGCCCGTTTTCTTCAGGTGTTGCAGGCTATGGAGGAGGGATACCAGTGAATATCCTATAGAGTCGTGTATCTGTCCCGCTATAGATCTCCTGGTCTCCTCTTCCGATAAGGTAAGCCTCGCCGCCAGGCTTCTGAGTTCCTCTCGGTACTCCAGCAGCTTTTTCTGCTTTTCCCGTAGCTTTTCCTCCGATTTTTTCCACCTGGTGCGGTCGAGAAAGATAACCGAAGCCCTGTCGGGAAGGATGGGAAAGGCTATAGCCTCCAGATACTTTTTTACGTCCTCGCAGTGGCTTTCGCAGTGGACCGATCCCTGGGACGTGACGCATTCTTTGATAATTTCGTGCCAGCATGACTCAACGTCGGGCCAGACCTCGAAGAAGGTTTTCCCTACGACGTTTTTCTTCTCTACCCCCATGACCCTCTCGTAGGCGGGGTTTATGTCGAGAAAACGAACCGTTCCGTCTTCTTCCACTTTGTAAAGGGAGATAGGGTCGAAGGTCCGTTCGAAGAATATCCTGTACGACAGGTCGTTTAGACCTCTGTCCTCGGTGGTCATATCTGTCAAATCCTTTCCTGTCCTGAGGTTTGTTCGCTGACCTTGGCTTACTCTACGATCATAGGCTATTATATCCCATTAGAAAACCTCACTATTAGGGAGATGTTTGTATGGTTTTTTTCAGGTTTACCTGTACCAGCTGTGGAAAAGCTACGGAAGAGGAGGCCCTGAGATGCCCTCTCTGCGACGAGCCGATGGACGTGGAGGCGGACCTGCCGAGTTCCTTTCCCCCTGTGAAACCGAAAGAGACTCTGATGGAAAGGTTCAGGGATTTTTTCCCCTTCGCCGATCCTAGATCCGATCTGTCTTTAGGAGAGGGATTCACCCCTCTTGTGGACATGGAGGCCCTGGGGCGGTCTTTTGGACTTTCCTCCCTGTGGGCGAAAAACGAGGGGGCCAACCCTACCTGGTCCTTTAAAGACAGGGGCACCTTGACGGGGGTCATACACGCCATGGAGATGGGATACGACCGCATCGGCACAGTGTCCACCGGGAACATGGCGGCGTCGGTGGCGGCCTACGGAGCCAGGGCGGGGATAGAGACGGTCGTCCTGGTCAACAAAGGGCTCCCTCGGGAGAAGCTGGGGCCTATCGCCATGTACGGACCGAGGCTGATAAAGGTGGACGGAGACTACGGAAGGCTCTATCACGAGAGTCTGAGGATCGGGAAAAAGCTAGGGATATACTTCATAAACTCCGACGCTCCTTTCAGGGTGATAGGATCTAAAACCATATCCTACGAGATTTGGGAGCAGCTAAATCGGTCGGTGCCGGACTGGGTGGTGGTGCCGGTGAGCGCAGGAGGCAATCTGAGGGGCATAGTTCAGGGCTTCGTCGACTTGGTGTCTATGGGACTTTTGAACCGTCTACCCAGGTTTTTGGTGGTTCAGGCGGAGGGCTGTTCTCCGATCGTAAAGGCCTTTGAGGAGGGAGCGGAAAAAGTCCGGCGATTCGACTCTCCCCACACCGTCGCTCACGCTATAGAGAACCCCTTTCCTCCCAGCGGAAACCAGGTTTTGAGGCTGGTCAGAGCTAACGGCTGGAGTTGCAAAGCGGTATCGGAGGATTCGATAATAGAGGCACAGAGAGCTCTCGCTTTCAACGGACTTTTCGTCCAGCCCGCTTCGGCGGTTGCCCTCGCAGGGCTCAAGAAGGCCATGGCCGACGGTACCGTCGAGCAGGGCCAGTCTGCCGCACTGATCCTCACCGGTGCCGGTCTGAAGTACACCGCCGTCTTCGGTCAGCACGATCTCAGCTGGACCCAGTGTTCGCTGGATAAACTGGAAAAGGCCCTGAGATAGTCCTCAGGGCCTTTGGTCACCGGGAGAAGGTTATTTTGTACCCGTCGGAGGTCGATTCGCAGGTGCTGTCCCATCCTTTGCTCTTCCCGAATCGATCGACGTTGTTTCTGGCTGTCTCGGTGTCCACCAGGACGGTTACCTTGCCCTTCGGGGTTTTATCAAGGGCCTTTTTTGTCTCCATAACCGGCTGAGGGCAGGAGAGCCCTCTGGCGTCTACGGTAAAATCGCTCATCTCAAGTCCTCCTAGTCTATCTTACGGGCCATGAAGAAGCCCACCGCCAGGCAGAAGGCCATTCCCAGGGCCCATGCTGCCGGGGCGAAGGGGGTTATGCCTTTAGGGGAGCTGGCCAGGCTGAAGTTGTGGGCCACTCCAGCTCCCACTATCATGCCTAGGACGAAAACCGCGGCGTCTCCGTCTCCCTCGCCGCTCATTATGATCTGTCTTCCCGGACATCCTCCAGCTAAGGTGAAGGCCAGCCCTGCCATGACCATTCCCAGGAAGTTCCAGAGAGAGTCGGTGTGGGCGACAGGCTGTCCGACGAATCCGGGCTTGAAGAGCCCCAGAACGAAGTTAGTCGCTAAGGCGGCAACCAGAAGGGCTATAATGCCGTTAAACAGGTGACCGTCTTTCAGCATGAAAAGGTCTCTAACCGACCCTACTGTGCAGAAGCGGCTCCTCTGAGCCATCCAGCCTATAAGTCCCCCTACGATGAGGGCTATTATCCACGGTGCTTTCATGGAGCCGGGGCCACCTTCTGAGAAGAATATAGGGCCTGTTCCTTCGGCGCCGAACTTAGGGGCCATAACGAGAAGGGCCAGCAGGACGATCGCCAAAAAGGGCATCATAAGGCCCGATCCTTTTTCGCCTACGTGGGCCCTGCCCAGGCTGAAGCCCCTCCATAGGAAGAATATGCCTATACCTATCCCGACGAAGAGTCCCGCCAGACCGTAGAGTGCGTTCCAGTCCCCTCCTGCCAGTCGGAGGTATCCCCTCCAGGGGCATCCCAGGAATATGAGGGCTCCTATCATGGCGAACACCCCAAGGAGGAACCGAACCACCGGCGAGGACCCCGACCTGGGGCGATACTCGCCGAAGATCATGGCGGATATAAAGGCGCCTAAAAGTATTCCCATTATCTCCGGTCGGAGGTACTGGACCACCGCGGCTCGGTGAAAGCCCAGGGCTCCCGCGATGTCCCTCTCGAAGCAGGCCACGCATATTCCCATGTTGCCCGGGTTTCCCAGATGGACCAGCAGGGGAGCTAAAATTCCTACTGCGATTCCCGCTATTATCGGTCCCATCCTGGACAGAAGTATCTTATCCAATCCTTTCATCATTACACCTCTTTTTGTCGGTTTTAAATCCCTGTGCTGCTAGACTGTGGCCCTTTTATTCTCTCCGCTGTCGTCGATATTATCACCTGCTTTCTTTATCGATTTTATTCCTCAAAAGTATAGCCCCTTGTCGTTCTTTATTCAACCTATCTTGCCTGACCGTCTACATGGCGTTATCATGTTCAAACCAGTAGAATGGAGGTGGGCCTATGGGTTGTCTGGCGACTTTTGACGTCACAAGCATGGCCATAATGTTCGAGAGGGTCTGTCGAAAAGACGGGCTGAAGGTCAAGGTAGTTCCCGTTCCCAGGAGTCTTTCGTCGAGCTGTGGACTGGCCTGTGAGTATCCCTGCGAGGACGAGGCTAAGATCAAGGCTATATGCGAGGATAGGGAGATCGACGTGGTTGAGTGGCATAATCTTTGATCTGGAAGGACGGAAGACGATATGATAGATAGAAGGTTGATAGAGGAGATGTTCCATACAGCCAGCAAAAGCGATCTAGACGGGGCGAAGGCAGCGGCCTCCATATACAGAAAGATGCTGGATATGGCAAACGGCCAGTCGATGACCGTCCAGTTTGAGCCTGGGGAGGATTTTTCCATCACCTGCACCTCCGAGGGATACGACATAATCTGATGGCTAAAGGCAAAAAGTTAGATCTATCCTCCCATGAGCCCCTCCGTGACGATCAGGGGCCTTTCGCACAGGCCGCCCTTTCCCTGGGCTTCTCTCCGACGGCTCCAGAGCGGGAGGATCGGCTTGCCGAAGAGGTTAAAGACGGCTCAAAGCCCTGCCTCTCCGGCCAAACCGTAGGGCTGAGGATAGAGAGAAAAGGCAGGAAGGGCAAGACCGTCACAGTCGTAGATGGGCTCAAACTGAAGGAAGACGATCTGAACAGACTGGCAAAGGAGCTCCGAAAGGCCATAGGCTGTGGCTCTTCGGTGGAGGGGCCCTCGGTGGTCCTACAGGGGGATAACAGAGAGAGAATAGGATCCTGGCTTCGTTCAAAAGGGGTCAGGGTCAACTTTTGACCTAACGGTCGAGGAGGTTTTTACAGGTGAAGGATTTAATTTTGACCGACAAGAAAAAAATGGAGCTAGAGGAGGCGGTAAAGCGCTGTTCTAGCTGGGCTGTCTCCATGGTGGCCCGAGCAAACAGCGGCCATCCCGCAGGCTCCCTGTCCAGTATGTGGCTTTATCTGGCCGCCTACGATGTGGCGGATATAACACCTAAAAACTGCGATCAGACCGATAGGGACTACGTGGTCATAAGCCACGGCCATACATCCCCTGGGGCCTACGCCGCTCTGGCTTACTACGGTTTTGTTGACCCTATGGAGGCTATAGCCGACTTTCGTCGCTGTGGCAGTGCATTCCAGGGCCACGTTGAGAGGGCGATCCCCGGAATAGACTGGGGAAGCGGAAACCTGGGACAGGGGCTTTCCGCCGCCGTAGGTTACGCCCTGGCACTCAAAAAGAGGGGGCTGGACCGTCAGGTCTACGTCCTTATGGGAGACGGCGAGCAGCCTAAAGGACAGGTGGCGGAGGCCCGGAGGATCGCCCTATCCCAGGGACTTAAGAATATCACCGTTATGGTCGACTACAACCATATCCAGATATCCGGCAGGGTGGAGAGGATCCTTCCGGTGAACATAAAAGCCCTGTGGGAGGCCGACGGTTGGGCTGTCCTTGAGGCCGACGGACACGATTTCGCCTCTATCTACGACGGAATGGCCAAGGCTCGGGCCATGGACGTTCCCGTCGTCCTCCTGTGCCACACCGTTATGGGTAAAGGGGTGTCCTTTATGGAGGATAAGCCCGACTATCACGGTAAGGCAGCTACAGGGGACCTGTACAAACAGGCTATGGATGAACTAGGTCAGCCTGATTGGCTGGAAGCGGCGGCCAAGCTCGGCGACAGAGCCCCACACACCGGAAGGCACGTATCCGTCGAGAGGGCGAATCTGGAGCTCGGTATCCCTAAGACATATCCGGTGGATAAGAAGACCGATAATCGGTCGGGGTTCGGAAACGCCTTGGCGGACGTCGGGTCGTTGAACCTCGGTGTGGCAGGAAAGACACCTGTGCTGGTTTTCGACTGCGACCTGGCTGGTTCGGTCAAGACCGCCCAGTTCGCCAAAGAGTGCCCGGGATGGTTCGTCCAGTGCGGCATACAGGAGCACAGCACCGCTACGGTGGCAGGGGCGGCGGGCTGCTGTTCGGTGGTGCCGGTGTGGGCGGACTTCGGAGTCTTCGGCCTGGCGGAGGCCTACAACCAGCAGAGGCTGAACGATATAAACGGTTCAAACCTGAAGCTCGTTCTCACCCACGTGGGGCTGGACGTAGGGGAGGACGGCATGACCCACCAGTGTATAGATTACGTGTCCTTGCTGTCCAATAGCTTTGGCTGGAAACTGATCGTCCCGGTGGATCCCAACCAGACCGACAGGGTCACCAGATGGGCCTTAAAAGAGCCGGGCAACATCTGTCTCGCTATGGGAAGAAGCACTATGTATCCCCTTTCAGGACAGGACGGAGAGCCTCTTTTTGCCTCTCTGCCTTTCACCTACGGCAAGGCCCATAAGGTAGGGGAGGGGGAGGACTGCACCATACTGGCCATGGGTGCCATGACCTCGGCGGCCCTGGAGGCCAGGGCGATCCTGGAGAGAGAGGGCAAAAAGGTCAAGGTATACGCCGTCTCCTGTCCCCTTGAGGTCGACATGGAAGCCCTGGATGAGGCGGTGTCCACAGGTTACGTAGTTACCCTGGAGGACCACTGCTACAGGACAGGAATGGGCTCTCTGTGGGCCAGGGCGGCGGCGGAGGCAGGACTGTGTGCAAAGTGGAGCTTTATGGGAGTCCATCGTTACGGCGATTCAGGGCCAAGCGACCAGGTCTACGATGCCATGGGGCTCTCGCCTTTGGCGGTGGCCGACAGGATAAAGAAGCTACTCCCCTAAGTCGGGGTTTTCCCGATAAAAATGCCATTTTCTGTGGGAAATAGGGTTCTTCTCCATATATGCTGTGGTCCCGACGGTACCGTTCCCTGGCCGGACCTTCAGGGGGAGGGATTCGACGTCACAGGCTATTTTTACGGCGGCAATATCCATCCTCGATCTGAGTATTACCTCAGGCTAGATGCGGTAAAATCGGTGGCGGAGGAGTGGGGAGGGCGACTTATCGTCCCTCCCTACGCCCCTGATCCCTGGTTCGCCCTGGCGGGCCACCTTTCGGAGGAGCCCGAGGGAGAAAGGCGGTGCTCTCTGTGTTTTCGTATCCAGCTGGAGGCCGCCGCTGCCGTCGCCGAGGCGGAGGGGATCGGCCTGATGACCACCACCTTGACCATAAGCCCTCACAAAGATCCGGAGGAGATAAACTCCATAGGTCGAGAGGTCGCTGAAAGCAGGGGGCGGATCTGGATTGACAGGGTTTGGAGAAAGAAAAACGGTTTTAAGCGGTCTCTGGAAGAGTGTGGCCGTCTGGGGCTGTATCGTCAGAATTACTGTGGCTGTATCTACAGTTTAACGAATCGAGATGATGTCGTTGGAAAACCGTGTTCAGTTGGGAAAGCTCCCTCCTGCGGAGCTGGAGTCTCAGATACTGAGATATAGAGGGGCAATTCGACCGGAGGTTCTGGTCGGTCCGGGAATAGGCGAGGATGCCGCCATTATAGAGTGGCCCGACGGCAAGCTCCTGACCGTATCGTCGGACCCTATCGTCGGAGCGAAAGAAGGGGCTGGCCGTTATCTGGTCCACGTAAACGCAAACGACATAGCCTGCAAGGGAGGGGACCCGGCCTACATGGTGGTTACCCTGATAGTCCCTCTTTCTATGGGAAAAGGTTTCGCCGAGAGGACCATGGCGGAGATAGATCAGGAGTGCCGAAAGATCGGCGTGGCAGTCGTAGGAGGTCATACCGAGATAACCGACCGCTACGAAAACCCTGTGGTCATGGGCACCATGATAGGGACCACCCAGTATCGATACAGGTCCGAGAGTCTCGCCCCAGGAGACGTCCTCTTGGCGACAAAGCATATAGGACTGGAGGGTATGGCCATACTGGCCCACGACAGGCCCGACCTGCTTCAATCCGCCTCTAAGGAAGAGCTGGAGGCCATGTGTCGATGGTTGGAGGATATATCGGTCCTCCCTGAGGCCACCGCCATAAGGCACCTGTCCAAGTTCATGCACGACCCCACAGAGGGCGGCTTTCTCGGCGGCCTTTCGGAGCTTTCCCGTCTAGGTCGAATCGGAGTGGAGGTCGATTTTTCCTCCCTTCCTCTCGACCCTATGACCGTGAGGTTTTCCCGTGAGCTAGGGTTTGATCCTCTTAAATTAATATCCTCCGGGGTCCTGCTGGCGGTGGTTCGGGAGGCAGAAGTAGAGGAGGCCCTGACCGTACTGGCTCAGGGAGGCATAGATGGTTCGGTGGTGGGCAGGATAGTCGAAGGTCCTGGAAACCTGGAGGTCTCCACGGAGGAGGAGCTTTGGCGACTTCTTGATATGCCCAGAAGGGAGATTTTGTGATGGCTTTTGAACACCTCTGGAACAGGGTTGACAGGCTAAGGAAAGCGATGAAGGAGAGCAATCTGGATGCCGTTCTCCTTCTGGATATGGAGCGTTTCGGGTGGGAGAACGTTTTCTATCTCTCCGGTTTCAGAGGCAGTTCCGCCGCGGTTCTCATAACCGACGACGACGCTGTTATGGCTACCGACGGCAGATACGTCGCTCAGGCATCGGAGCAGACCCCCTTTAGGCTTCTGGTCCAGAGCAAAAACCAGACTCTTCTGGATATGGCGGAGGAGATGTTGCGCCGACATGGAGTCAAGTCCTGCGGCTTTGAGGGAGAGACCATAACCTACAATACCTACCGGAGTCTGAGGGATTTTCCGGTGGATTGGGTCGATCTGGAGGGTATGGTCCCCGCTCTCAGGAGGAAAAAGGACGAACTGGAGGTCTCTATTATCGTCGAGGCTTCGAGAATAGCCTCTAATGCCTACGAAAGGGCCCTGCAGGACGTAGCTCCAGGGATGACCGAACTGGAGTTCGCCCAGTGCCTTGAGGGCCATATCGTCTCAATGGGAGGAGAGGGAGGCTGGCCTAACAGCTCCTTCATCGTCGCCTCAGGGGTGAGAAGCTCCCTTCCTCATGGGACCGCCTCCACTAAGAGGATGGAGAGAGGCGAGTGGGTCACCGTCGACTTTGGGGCATCCTACGGGGGATATATGTCCGACCTCACCAGAAACTTCTCCCTCGGGGAGGTCTCGGATCCCGAGTTTATACGTATACACGAAATACTTCAGCAGGCCCATCGATGTGGGGCGGAGGCAATCGCTCCGGGAAAGATCGGCAAGGATATAGACAGGGTAGCTAGATCGGTCATAGAAGGAGCTGGCTACGGAGAGTTCTTCGGTCACGGTCTGGGCCATGGCCTTGGAGTGGAGATACACGAGGCCCCTAGGCTATCTCCTCGTTCGCTGGATGTTCTTGAGGTCGGTGATGTGGTCACAGTAGAGCCGGGGATATACCTCCCCAACAGAGGAGGCCTTCGACTTGAGGACGATTATCTGGTGACTTGCGAAGGAAGCCGTAGGCTCTCCGAGGGACTTTCTCAGGATTTTGTGGTTCTCGACCTTTAAAGCACCTCTAAAAACTCACATTTGAGTCCCCTCGGAGAGACCGTCCCGCCTACGCCCTGTCTCGCCCAAACGTATACTCGACCTGCCTGTTTCGTACGAACCGCCTCGGAGGGCACGTCCTGTGCCCCCTCGGCTTGGGGCGACGTCCTGTCGCCCCATTCGTATTACACGACGGCATGTCGAGTATACGGGCTCAAATGGGCTAAGTCGGAACGATCTCTCCGAGGATCAGAGTTTCTAGAGATCCCTTTTAGCCTTTTGCCCTTTTCACCAGGTGGTGTATAATCCTTATAGGATCACTCCAGATAGAGTGAGTCAATTTAACGAAGGGGGATACATCACATGAAGAAATACGTATGCACCGTCTGCGGCTGGGAGTACGATCCGGCGTTAGGAGACCCCGACAGTGGCATAGCTCCAGGAACGGCCTTTGAGGATATCCCTGACGATTGGGTCTGTCCTGAGTGCGGAGTAGGCAAAGATCTATTCGAGGAAGCGTAGGCTTTTTCGTGATCAATCAAAAGGGAGGGGATATCCCCTCCCTTTTGTGTTGTCACCCCCTTTGAACGGATGTTTATTCTGGAACCTTCTTATTGACAAAAATTCCTTTTGCCCTATAATTACCTCAGTTTTTCAGTTTTTATAGGAGGTGTCTTTTTGAAAAAGTCGATTTTTACCGTGGTATTGGCGTCTGTGTTGTCTTTCGGTGCGGCTTGGGCCGATGGTTCGGCGATGGATAAAGAGGTGTTGCTGGTGGGGACCGAGTCCACCTTCAAGCCCTTTGAGTTTAGAAACGAGGCCAACGAAATAGTAGGTTTCGATATGGATATGATATCCATCATCGCCGAAAAACTGGGAAAGAAGGTGGAGGTGGTGGATATGGCCTTCGACGCCCTTATTCCCTCCCTTCTCACCGGTAAGATCGATATCATCGCCGCCGGAATGAGCGCTACCCCTGAAAGGGCCAAAAGGGTGGCCTTCTCTAAGGTCTATTACCGCACTCCCGATGGATTTACCGTCAAGGCCGACAGAGAGGACATCTCCTCTATTGAGGATTTAAAGGGAAAGGTGGCAGCGGTTCAGCTAGGGACCATCCAGGACGCTTTTCTCTCCAAGATGGACGGTGTGGAGGTCAAGAGATACCAGAAGACCGACGATGCCTTCAGGGAGGTCCTTCTCGGTCGGGCGGACGTGGCCTGTGTGGACGGCACGGTTACCAAGGACAACCTGGCCTCCAACAAAGATTACACAGGAAAGCTGAAGATAGCCTTTTTCCACCCTACCTCCGATAACGGTATGGCACTGGCTATGAGCCTGAAAGATCCCCTGCTGCTCCAGAAGGTCGACGGAGTTCTAGCGGAGATACTGGCGGGAGAGGAATACCAAAAACTGAAGGATAAGTGGAATATCGACTAAAGGGCACCTCTAAAAACTCTAATCCTCGGAGAGATCGTTCCGACGGAGTCCATTTGAGCCCGTATACTCGACATGCCGTCGTGTAGTCGAATGGGGCGACAGGACGTCGCCCCAAGCCGAGGGGGCACAGGACGTGCCCTCCGAGGCGGTTCGTACGAAACAGGCAGGTCGAATATACGATTGGGCGAAACAGGGCGTAGGCGGAACGATCTCTCCGAGGGGACTCAAAGGTGAGTTTTTAGAGGTTCCCTAAAGCTAAAAGGAGATCGTCAAAAGGAGGCCTAGGGCCTCCTTTTTTCGTGTCCTCTTTTAGGTTAATATAGGCGGCAGGATATCGGGGTCAGAACAGGAGGATGTTTTTTGTGAGTAGCTTCGCCATAAAGATTTACGGTTGTCAGATGAACGTCTACGATGGGGATAAGATAAGGACCTCCCTGATCGACAGAGGGTGGGAAGAGGTCCTGGAGGATAAAGCGGACGTGGTTATCTACGTCGGGTGCAGCATAAGACAGAAGGCGGAACATAAGGTCTGGAGCGAGATAGGGCTTTACAGGGGCAGATGGGAGGAGGCCGGTAGCCCTAAGGTGTGTCTGGTGGGTTGCATGGCCCAAAACGTAGGGGAGCAGATGTTTCGCCGCTTCCCATGGCTCAGGCTTATCGCCGGTCCTAGGAGCCTAGGTCTGGTTCCCGACGGTCTCGTGAGGGTTATGGAAGGTGAGAAGGTAAACCTTCTGGACCAGGATCCCCGGGCCTTTATGGATCTCGACGTAACCCCGGTTCACCGGGTAAACCGATGGAAAGCCTACGTCACCATAGCCCATGGATGCGATAATTTCTGCACCTACTGTATAGTTCCCTACGTAAGAGGTCGGTTTATGTCCAGGAAATCCGGTGATATCCTGAGAGAGGTCAGAGAGCTTGTGGACGACGGAGTCAGAGAGATCACCCTGTTAGGGCAGAACGTCGACACCTACGGGGCGGATTTCGATCGGCCCTATCGTTTTTCCGATCTGCTGAGCGACGTGGCCCAGGTCAAAGGGGTGGACCTGGTGAGGTTTATGACCTCCTACCCCAGTGACTTCACCAAAGACGTGGTCTCGGTTATAGGGGAAAATCCGGCTATCTGTACCGGCATAAACCTACCGATCCAGTCGGGAAGCGACAGGATCCTGAGAAAGATGAACCGTCACTATACCCTGGAGGAGTACGACGAGACTGTGAGGGCCATTAGGGAAGGTCTACCGGAGGTGGGCCTCACCTCCGACCTGATCGTGGGATTTCCCGGAGAGACGGAGGAGGATTTTCAGGATTCCCTGGCTGCCCTGAGAAAATATCGGTTCGATCAGGTCCACACAGCAGCATACTCTCCGAGGGAGGGAACCCCTGCGGCCAAGATGGACAATCAGATAGACAGGGCGGAAAAATCGAGAAGGCTACAGGAGGTAAACGCCCTACAGGCTGAGATAGCCAGGGAGATAAACTCCGCTTTGGTAGGGAGGACCTACAGGGTGTTGGTGGACGACAGGGCCCAAAAGGGGGAGGGGCTGTTGCAGGGAAGGACTAAGACCGACAAAGTCGTCCTCTTCCCCGGGGATCCCTCCCTCATCGGCAGTTTCGTGTCGGTGGAGATCAAGAGAGCGAACAACTGGTCTCTTCATGGCGATATTTTGGAGGTCGAAAATTAATAATCTTGTCAGGAGGTCTCTAAGTTGAAAGGCAGAAGTAAGGCTCTTCAGGTAGGTCTGATACTGTTCGGTCTGGTCTGTTTTGGCGTGGCGGGGATTGTGATAAAGACCTTCTCCGGTCGATGGGTCGACGACGACGGTCCCACCGCCGTCGCAGGGCCCGCCCTTTCCTCCCCTAAAAACACCGAGCTTAAAGTGGAGGAACCGGAGATCTGGGTGCTTTACGTCACCGGTGGAGTCAAATCGCCGGGGGTATACCGTCTTCCGCCGGACAGCAGGGTCTTCCATCTGGTGGACTCCGCCGGGGGCCTTGCCTCCGATGCCGACGAGACGGGGATAAATATGGCCGCCCCTCTGGTCGACGGCGAGCACGTCCACGTTCCCCTTCGACCGAGCTTGGTGAGGGATACGGCACAGCTGCCTTCAGGTCAACCTCAAGGGGGATATAAGGTGTCCACCTTGCCCCCTCCTTCAGGGAGCGGGACCGGGAGGAGCGGTACGGTAGACCTTAACAGAGGGTCCCTTCATGATCTCCAGACCCTTCCAGGGATAGGCCCTAAGACCGCTCAGGCTATAGTTTCCTACCGGGAGGACGTAGGGCCCTTTAAGTCGGTGGACGACCTTATCAAAGTCAAAGGTATAGGGACCAAAAAGCTGGACTCCATCCGTTCTATGGTAACGGTGAGGTAGTTGGATCTTCTAGCGGAAGCTCCCTCTCTGGTTATCCTGGCGGCGACCTGTATCTCCGCGGTGCTCTGGGGCTCGTCGATACTCTCCGGGGCGGTGGCTGGATTGATCTCCTTGGGAATATCGTCGGTGGTCTGTGCTAAGTGGGACAGAGGGAGGTTGGTCGTCGCCCTCTCCGTGGCCTTGCTATCCCTCTCCATCTCCTGGTGGTGCTCCGCTCGGATGGGCATGGTCTCCCCTCCTCTTGGCATGGCCTCCGGCGAGGTCGTTCTCGAGAGATCCTGGGGAAAGAGAGTGGCTATGGTCATAAAAGGGGACCAAGGAGCGGTGGTTGCCAAGGTCTCACCTGAGAGGTCCTTTCTGGAGGGGACGAAGTTAGAATGGACAGGCAGGATCGAGCCGCTGATGGAGCCCAGGGATGGAAACCCTTTCGACGAGAGGTTATATTGGCTGGCCCGGGGGGTGACAGGGGTTCTAGTGCCAAAGGAGATGGTATATCGAGGGGACGGCGGAGGGATACATTATCTGAGGTCGGTCCTTCGGGAAAGGATTCAATCCTCCTTGCCCCCTCTGACGAGAGGATATCTTCTGGCGGCCCTTTTAGGCGACAGGGATCCAGAGTTGGTCGAGCCCCATAGCCGATGGGGGACCGCCCATCTCCTGGCGGTCTCGGGCTTTCACGTGGGGCTGGTCGCCCTCCTGGCCTGGGCCTTTCCCTGGAGGGGACGATGGAAGTGGATCATCGTGTCCGCCTTTATGTGGATGTACGTGCTTCTAGCCGGAGCTGCCGCAAGCGCCCTGAGGGCTGCGCTGATGGTTCAGGTGGCCCTTTGGGGCCTGGCCTTTGGCAGGCGCTCGTCGGTGGTCAACTCGGTCGCGGTTGCCTCTTTGGCGCTCCTTATGTACAGGCCCTGGTGGTTCTGGGATCTGGGATGGCGGCTATCGGTGGTTTCCGCTTTGGCTATTTCCGCTCTGATGACCGTAAAAGTCAAACGTAGGTGGATAACCGTTCTATGCGCCAGTCCTCTCCTTTGGACGGTGACCGCACCGATGATATCCGGGGCCTTTAAGACGGTGCCTCTGGCTGGGGCGGTGCTGAATACGGTGGCCTTGCCCGCTTTTTCCGTGCTTTTGCCTCTGGCAGTGCTGTTCTCCCTTCCCTCTTTGATGGGCCTCCCAGGAGGGGGTCTAGTCGCTGTAGTCCCGGAGGGGGCCTTTGCCCTGTGGGGATACGGGGCCTCCATGGTCGAAGGTCTTCCGGTCCTCCGATGGTCTCCGTGGATGGTTACCCTTTCCTGTGTCTCCCTCGGGGCGATACTGTCGATCCGGTTTCGAGTGTCTCCGGTGAGGGCAGGGGTTTTAGCCCTGATCCTAGCTTTGTTTGTGGCTTATTTTTACAATTGAGAGAGGAGCTCGTTTCTTTATGATTTTAACCGTAGACGTAGGAAACACCACGACGGTTGTGGGGCTTTTCAGAGGCGAAGATCTGGTCCGGCACTGGCGTCTGGTCTCGGAGAGAAAGACCTCCGACGAGGTGGGCATACTGCTTTTAAACCTGCTAACACTGTCCTCTATTTCCCCTTCGGAGATAAAGGGAGCTGCCCTGTCCAGCGTCGTCCCTTCCCTGGACGGTATTATCTCCGAGGCGATCGAGAACTATCTGTCCGTTCCCTGCCTGAAGGTGTCCTCCGATCTGGATCTAGGAATAGAGGTAGCCTATAGAAATCGCTGGGAGGTAGGGGCGGACAGGCTGGTCAACTCGGTGGCAGGGGTACATCGTTATGGCTCTCCTCTGGTGGTAGTGGACTTCGGAACCGCCATAACATTGGACGTAATATCGCCGGAGGGGGCTTATCTCGGCGGAACTATCTCCCCGGGCCTTGTCACCAGCATGGACGCCCTGTTCGGAAAGACCTCCAAGCTCCCTCAGGTAGCACTGGAGGCGCCGAAGAGGGTCATAGGCGATAGCACCATGTCGGCCATCCAGTCCGGGGTGGTCTACGGAACCGCAGGAGCGGTGGACGCGTTGGTGAGGCGTATATGGGACGAACTTGGGGTTACGAGCCCCGTCGTCGCAACAGGAGGCCACGCCGCTACGGTGGCAAAGGTGTCCAGCACCATCGCCTACGTGGATCACTGGCTTACCCTGGAGGGGCTGAGGCTGATATACTCCAGGCTTGGAGGAGCGGTTTAGGGTATGGCGATAACAGTAGGACGTATCTCCATAGAAAATCCCCTGATGCTATCTCCTCTGGCTGGTATCACCATCCCGGCTGTTAGGCGGCTTTTTTGGCGACTGGGCGTGGGCCTCGCTCACACCGAGATGGTGAGCTGTGCGGGGCTCATAAGGGACAACGGCAAGACCGAGAGGATGCTTCATCGTGCTCCTGACGAAGGGCCTTTAGTCCTTCAACTTTTCGCCGGCGACGTGAAGACTTTAGTCGGTGGTGCAGAGGTGGCTCTCTCTTTGGGAAATCACTTTCAAGCCATAGGGATAAACATGGCCTGTCCTATGCCTAAGGTGCTTAAAAAAGGGGCTGGAGCCAGGCTTTTAGACAGAATGGACGTGGCGGTGGATATGGTCAGGGAGCTTAAATCCCTGGGGCTCCCGGTCTGGCCGAAGATCCGAAAGATCGTCCCCGACGGAGACGGACCGGACACATTGAGGTTCGCCTCTGCCCTTATAGATGCCGGGGCGGATAACGTAGGGATCCACGGTCGGACCGCTCCTCAGAGGTACGAGGGGAGGTCCGATCCCGAGGAGGTTCTCAAGGTGGCTCGGAGGTTCCCCGGTATGATATCCGCCTCGGGGGATATGACCGATTTCGAGTCGATATCGCACATGATGGATGGGGGCTGTGTCTCGGTGTTTATGGCCAGAGGGGCTATATCCGATCCCTTCGTCATTCCCCGAATTCGGTCTAAAATGGGCTATAATATCGGGAATTGCCCTTTCCCCCAGGAGCCGACTCTGGAGGAGAGGGCGGGGCTTTTCGCCTCCCTCGCCGAGGATCTGTTGTCCCTTCACGGGGAGAGGGTGGCCCTCGTCATGTTAAAACGCTTTATGTCCGGTCTCTTTCGGGGTGTCCCCGGATGCGGACCTTACAAAAGATCTATAGCTTCCGTCTCGGACTGGCCTCAGGCGATGGACCTGGTTCTGGACTGGAGGCGATATTTTGAAAGGGGAATATGGAATGAGCGATATGGAACGGAACACGGTGACGCCCGAGGAGGAGATCCTCAGGCAGAGGCTCGATAAGCTAGGAAGACTGAGGGAAGAGGAAGGATACGACCCCTACGTCCACGAGACCTGGGACGTCAAACAGTCGCTCAACCAGATCAGGGCTGAACACGACGATATAGAGGTAGACCAGCATAAGAAGGATGTCCCTCTGTCGGTGGCCGGAAGGCTCATGACCGTCCGTAAGCAGGGAAAGGCGTCCTTCGCCAACGTCCAGGACGAGACGGGCAGTATGCAGCTCTACTTCCAGCTGGACGCCATGGGGGAGGAAGGCTACAGGTTCTTCAAAAAATGGATCGACGCTGGTGACATAGTCGGTATAGAGGGCCATCCCTTCAGGACAAAGAGGGGAGAGCTTACCATAGCGGTGACCCGCTGTGTCCTGCTCTGTAAGGCTATCAGGCCTCTGCCGGAGAAGTGGCACGGTCTCACCGACATGGAGGTCCGTTACAGAAAAAGGTACGTCGATCTCATAGCAAACCCGGAGGTCAGAGACGTGTTTCGCCAGAGGGCCAAGATTATCTCCTCGGTCAGGAAAACACTGGAGGATCACGGCACTTTAGAGGTGGATACTCCTATTCTCTCCTATCTGGCCGGAGGGGCTAACGCCCGCCCCTTCGTCACCCACCACAACGCCCTGGACCTGGATATGTACCTCAGGATAGCCACAGAGCTTCACCTCAAGAGGCTGGTCGTCGGCATGATGGGCCGGGTCTACGAGATGGGGAAGAACTTCCGCAACGAGGGAATGGACGCCATGCACAACCCCGAGTTCACCGCCATGGAGGTCTATTGGCCCTACTGCGACTACAACGACATGATGGACCTCACCGAGGAGATAATAAGAAAGGCCGCCGTGGACGCCACAGGAAGCACCACCGTGAACTGGCAAGGGACCGAGCTGGATCTTGCCAAGCCTTTCAGGAGGATCTCCATGGTGGATCTGGTCAAAGAGCACTGTGGAGTGGACTTCGACGCCATAGAGACCGACGCTCAGGCCAGGTCTATCGCCGAGGGCGAGGGATTGGCGGTCGAGGGCAACGAGAGCAAGTTCAAGGTCCTTCTGATGATGATAGAGGAGTTCGTGGAGAAGAAACTGGTCCAGCCCACTTTCGTCATGGGCCATCCTACGGAGATCTCCCCTCTGTCCAAGAGAGATCCGGAAAAGCCCGACTACACCCACAGGTTTGAGCTGTTTGTCTGTGGCAGCGAGGTGGCCAACGGATTCAGCGAGCTTAACGACCCGATCGACCAGAGGGCCAGGTTCGAGGACCAGGCCAGGCTGAAAGCCGAGGGTGACGACGAGAGCCATCCCTTCGACGAGGACTTTATCAACGCCATAGAGCAGGGACTTCCGCCGACGGGAGGGCTCGGTATCGGCATAGACAGGCTGATAATGTTTTTGACCGACAGCCGGTCTATAAGGGACGTCATACTGTTCCCGACGATGAAGCCCAAGGCGTGATACCTATGGACAGTATTCCCTCGGAGGTCCTTAAGCGATATCAGGACCTAAAGGAGGCCATCGCCGGTCACGATTATCTCTACTACGTTCTGGACAGGCCTGAGATAGACGACGACGGTTACGACGCTCTGATGAGGGAGTTGCTCCGCCTTGAGGCGGAGCAACCGTCTTTAATATCCCCTGACTCCCCCTCCAGGAGGGTCGGAGGAAAGCCTCTGGATAAGTTCGAGAAAGTCCGCCACTCCCAGCCTATGCTGAGCCTTGACGATGTGTTCGACCTCCAGGAGCTGGAGGGCTATCTGAGGAGGGCTCAGGGCTCGATAGAGCCGTTCCCATGGACCTGTGAGCTCAAGATAGACGGTTTGGCGGTTTCCCTTACCTACGTAGAAGGGGTCTTCGTCAAGGGGGCCACCAGAGGGGACGGAACGGTAGGGGAAGACGTAACGTCCAACCTCCTCACGGTCAAGTCACTTCCCCTAAAGCTAAAAGGGCCGGTCCCCCATGTCCTGGAGGTCAGAGGAGAGGTCTATCTGTCCAAGAGGCGGTTCGCCCGTCTCAACGAGGAGAGGGAGGAGCTGGGAGAGCCTCTCTTCGCCAACCCCAGAAACGCCGCCGCCGGTGGGCTCAGGCAGTTGGATCCTAAAATCGCCGCCTCCAGAGGGCTGGACCTTTTCGTCTACTACGTCGTCGATCCCCTCTCCCTGGGGCTTGAGTCTCAAGGGGAGGTCCTCCGTTGGCTTGAGGAGAGAGGTTTCCCCGTCCAGAGGGCCTGGAAGGTCTGTTATGATCTGGAGCAGGTTAAGGATTTTATCTCCCTGTGGCAGGAGGACCGTTTCTCCCTCCCTTACGTCACCGACGGAGTGGTCGCCAAAGCCGATCCCCTTTCCCAGTGGGAGAGGCTCGGCAGGACCGCCAGGGCCCCCAGATGGGCGGTGGCCTACAAGTATCCACCCGAGGAGAGGATGACCCGACTGATAGATATAGAGATCTCCGTGGGCCGTACCGGAGCCCTGACCCCTGTGGCCATACTGGATCCCGTTAACCTGGCTGGCTCGGTGGTCAGAAGGGCCAGCCTTCACAACCAGGATGAGATAAGTGCCAAAGACGTCAGGATAGGCGACGCAGTGGTGGTCCGAAAGGCGGGGGAGATAATACCGGAGATCGTCTCGGTGGATACCTCTCGTCGTACCGGATCGGAGGAGCCTTTCGAGATGCCCCAGTTCTGTCCTGTGTGCGGATCGAAGGCGGTCAGGCTACCTGATGAGGCGGCTTTGCGCTGTCCAAATCGGTCATGCCCCGCCCAGATGAACGAGGAGATCCGCCATTTTGCCTCAAGAGGCTGTATGGATATCCGTGGTCTGGGAGAGAGGGTCGCCGCCCAGCTGGTGGAGTCGGGGCTGGTCAAGGATCTTGCGGATATATACGAGCTTAGAGAGGAGCAGCTTGCCTCTTTGGACAGGATGGGGCCTAAATCGGCCTCAAACCTGGTGCTGGCTATCAGGGCCTCCAGGGACCGTCCTCTGGCCGCCTTGATAGCAGGCCTTGGGATCCGTCACGTAGGAAAGGGCGTCGCCGATGTGCTTGCGGAGAGATATCGGTCTATGGATGCACTGGGAGAGGCTTCTGCGGAGGAGCTTTCTCAGGTTGACGGCATAGGCCCGGTGATAGGTGCCTCGGTGGCGGCGTTTTTCTCCGATCCAAAAAATAAAGAGACCCTCAATAGGCTTAAAGATCTGGGGGTAAAGCTGGAATCGGAAGAGAGGGCCTCAAAGGGGAACTCCCTTGAGGGGCTGACCTTCGTCTTTACCGGCGAGCTGGAGAGGTCCAGCAGGGCCGAGGCCCAGAACCTGGTCAAGTCCCTTGGCGGTAAGGTCACGTCGTCGGTGAGCAAGAAAACCGACTACGTCGTAGCTGGGGCATCCTCCGGCAGCAAGCTGGAGAAGGCCCTGTCCTTAGGGGTCTCGGTCCTGGACGAGGAGGGCTTTTATTCCCTCCTGGACGAACGGAAAAAAGGGGATCTCTAAAAACTCACGTTGTAGTTTCCTCGGAGAGACCGCTCCGCCTGCGCCCTGGCCCAATCGTATACTCGACCTGCCTGTTTCGTACGAACCGCCTCGGAGGGAACGTCCTGTGCCCCCTCGGCTTGGGGCGACGTCCTGTCGCCCCATTCGACTACACGACGGCATGTCGAGTATAGGGGCTCAAATGGGCTTCGTCGGAACGATCTCTCCGAGGAACAGAGTTTTTGGAGATCGTCGAATATAACTAAGAAGGAGGAGTAGACGTGAAAATAACCTCTGAGGACCTTAAAAAGGTGGGGGTTCTCGCTCGGCTTGAGGTCGGCGAGGATGAAGTGGCCCCTCTCACGGAACACTTCAACTCCATACTGGACTATTTTGGAAAGCTGGACCAGTTGGATCTCTCCGGCGTAGATCCCTTTACGTTGGAGGACTCTCAGCCCCTTAAGCTCAGGAAAGACGAGGTGGTCTCCTGGGAGGATCGAGATTCCATACTGGATCAGTCTCCCTCCAGAGAGGGCAACTTCATAAGGGTTCCCAGAATAGGAGGGGATAGCTGATGCTTTACCGTCTTTCAGCCTGCGAGATCGCAAAGGGTATAAAAGAGGGGCAGTTCTCCTGTCTGGAGGTAGTGGAGTCCTGTCTCGGCAGGATAGACGAGGTGGAGCCCGATGTACACGCCATGATATCCACCTGGCGGGATCAGGCCATCGCCAGGGCCAAGGAACTAGATTCAAGGCTGGCTTCCGGCGAGGACATAGGACCTATGGGAGGGGTTCCCATAATCCTCAAGGACAATATGTGTACCTCCGGCCAGCCGACCACCTGTGCCAGTAGGATCCTGAAGGGCTGGATGCCTCCTTACGACGCCACGGTGGTCGAGCTACTCAACGACGGCGGTGCGATCGTTTTAGGGAAGGCCAATCTGGACGAGTTCGCTATGGGTGGCTCCACGGAGAACTCGGCTTTTGGCGTGACCGCTAACCCCTGGGATCTGGAGAGGGTCCCAGGTGGCAGCTCTGGCGGAAGCGCCGCCGCCGTTGCGGCGGGATACGTGCCTATCTCTTTGGGCAGCGATACCGGTGGCTCCATAAGGCAGCCTGCCTCTTTCTGCGGCATTTACGGCCTTAAGCCCACCTACGGAAGGGTCAGCCGTTATGGTCTGGTGGCATTCGCTTCATCTTTGGATCAGATAGGTCCTTTCGCCAGGACAGTGGAGGATCTCGCACGAATAATGGAGGTAATAGGTGTACCGGACCATAAGGACTCCACCAGCCAGGACGTGGCGAGATTCGACTTTTCCTCCGCCCTGAGAAGATCGGACCTTAAAGGCAAGAAAATCGGTGTTATAGAGGAAATAGAGAGTTACGACTACGATCCCAGGGTGAAAAACGCCCTGAAAGAGACGGTCCAGGCATGTAGAGACGAAGGGGCGGAGATAGTCTCTATATCCCTCAAGGCGGCTATAGAGTACGGCATGGCCAGCTATTACATCCTGGCTCCTGCGGAGGCGAGCTCCAACTTGGCCCGTTACGACGGCGTTAGATACGGCCATTCCTCTAAAGAGGCCGATTCGGTGGTGGACCTTTACCTCAAGACCCGCCGAGAGGGGTTCGGCGATGAGGTCAAACGTCGTATCCTCACCGGAACCTACGTCCTCAGCGCCGGGTTTTACGATGCCTACTACCTGAAGGCCCAGAAGGTCAGAAAGGCCATTAAAGAGGAGTTCGCCAGGGCCTTCGAGCAGGTGGACTCCATAGTCCTGCCCGCCTCTCCGACCCCTGCCTTTAAAATAGGGGAGCTGGTGGACGATCCTATGGCAATGTACATGGCCGACGTCTTCACCATTCCGGTCAACATGGCAGGGCTTCCAGGGCTTTCGATGAACGTAGGTTTCTCCAAGGAGGGGCTCCCTCTAGGGGTCCAGTTCATAGGCCCTAGATGGGGAGAGGAAGAGCTTATCGGGACCGCCGCGGTCATGGAGCGGCGGTTCGGCAAGGCCAAGATTGCCCGGGAGGTTGTGTGATGTCTCTTACCTTTACGACGGTCATAGGGCTGGAGATCCACGTCCAGCTCGCTACGAAGACAAAACTGTTCTGCGGCTGCTCCACCGACTATATCGGTGCCGTTCCTAACTCGAATATCTGTCCCCTCTGCACCGGACAGCCTGGAACCCTCCCGGTCCTCAACGAGAGGGCCGTGGAGCTTGGAATCAGGGCGGGACTGGCGTTAGGGTGTCGCATAAACAAAGTAACCCGTTTCGACAGAAAGAACTATTTCTACCCCGACCTTCCTAAGGCTTACCAGATCTCCGAGTTCTACGTTCCCATAGCCGAGAAGGGATCCCTCACCCTGGTTGGGGACGATGGAGAGCCTCACAAGGTCGGCATAACCAGGCTTCATCTGGAGGAGGACGCAGGAAAGCTGGTCCACGGGGCATCCGACGGCAGGATCGTGGGGTCGACCCAATCCTTCGTCGACTACAACCGCTCCAGCGTACCGTTGGCTGAGATAGTGTCCGACCCGGATATCACGTCCCCCAGAATGGCCAAAGACTACGTCTCCACGGTCAGACAGATGGTCAGGTATCTCGGGGTGTCTGACGGAGACATGGAGAAGGGGTCCATGAGGGTCGACGCCAACATATCCCAAAAGGTCTCCGACGGACGATGGGGCGACAGGGTTGAGATAAAAAACATGAACTCCCTGAGGGCACTTGAGAGGGCACTGGAATACGAGATAGAGAGACAGAGGGCCATTCTCTCCGATGGTGGAAGGATAAAACAGGAGACGAGAAACTGGGATGACAGTGCCGGTGTGACCAGCTCCTCAAGGAGCAAGGAGGAGTCCAACGACTACCGCTACTTCACCGAGCCAGACCTTCCCCCTCTGGTGCTGTCTCAGGAGTTTATAGACGGTATAGCCCGGTCCCTGCCCGAACTGCCCTGGGAGAAAAAGGCCAGATACGAGGAGGAGTACGCCCTTCCCTCCGACGATATAGGGGTGCTGACCGAGCAGGTCGATCTGGCCCATTTCTTCGAGGACTGCGTATCCCACGGGGCCTCTCCCTCAAGGGCCTCCAACTGGGTGAGGACCGAGGTGTTAAGGGTGATAAACGAAGGTGGTGGCCATATCTCCAGCTTCCCCATTTCCCCCAAATCCCTCGCAGGGTTGCTTAGGTTGGTCGAGGATAAAAAAATCTCCACCACCGCGGCCAAAGAGGTCTTCGATGGGATGGTATCCGGTATGGAGCTGGAGAAGGCCATAGAGAGCTGTGGGGTAACCGCAGGGGCCCTCACAGGGGATGCTTTGCTTCAGGTCGTTCGATCGATTATCGAGGGCAATCAGGACGTGGTCGAGGTTATCAGAGCCGGTCAGGACAAAAAGGACAAGAAGAAAAAGTTTCTTCAAGGTCAGATAATGAGGGAGGCCAGAGGTCAGGCGGATCCCAGGGAAGTGTCGGAAATTCTCGATTCTGAACTGTCCCTATGATTTAGACCTGCCTTTCTGGTACAATAGTGAGGTAGTGAAAGCTTCATCGAGGGGCCTCTTTTTCGTCAGGGCTATCTTGGAAGCGGAGTACCATACAGAACGAAATAAACGCTCACTCTCAAGGAGGTACGAAGATGGGGTATAAGCCAGAGGACATTCGATCGATCGCTATTGTCGCCCACGGAGGAGCAGGCAAGACCTCTCTGACCGAGGCGATGCTCTTTGACGCCGGCGTAACCAGCAGGCTTGGGACCGTGGATAACGGCAACACCGTGACCGACTTCGGAACTGAAGAGCAAAAGCGTAAGATATCCATCAGCACCGCATTGGCGAACCTGGAGCACGAAGGCAAATCGGTGTTTCTCATGGACGTTCCAGGGTACGCCGACTTTTTAGGGGAGATGAGGTCTTCCCTGAGGGTGGCCGACTCGGCGGTGGTAGTGGTAAGTGCTGTGGACGGTGTGGAGGTCCAGACCGGAAAGGCCTGGGAGTTCGCCGAGGACTTCGGTGTTCCGGTGGTGTTTTTCGTCAACAAGATGGACAGAGACCACGCCGACTACGCTCGCACCGTAGAGGACATAAAGGAGCAGATGTCCGGCAAGGCCCAGAGTTTCTACCTCCCTATAGGTAGCGAGTCCAACTTCAAAGGCCTAGTGGACGTCCTTAGGGAGAAAGCCTATATCTACAAAGGCGACGGCTCCAAGGAATTTGAGGAAGTCGCCGTTCCCGGGGATATGAAGGACGCCATGAACGTCAAGAGGGGCCAGCTTGTCGAGAGCATCGTCGAAGAGGACGACGAGATGATGATGCGTTATCTGGACGGCGAGGAGATCCCTCTTGAGGAAATGTGGCCTTATCTCAGAAAAGCCATAGTCGCCAGGAAGATATTCCCTATCCTTCCTGGTTCCGCTACTGCCAATGTCGGTGTTCCCCAGCTTCTTGACGTCATAGCCAATGAGCTTCCCTCGCCTCTGGAGAGCCGACCAAGGCCAGCGGTGGACGGAGACGAGGCGACTGTCGTGTCCCCCGATCCTTCCGCGCAGTTTTCGTCCCTGTGCTTCAAGGTTATGGTGGATCCCTACGTAGGCAAGCTGAGCTTTATAAGGGTTAACTCGGGGACCTTGACCTCCGATCAGAACATCTACAACGTAAACCGCCAGGAAGAGGAACGTATAAGCGGCTTCAAGGTCATGCAGGGCAAGGAAGGCAAGGACGTCAAGGAGCTGGTTACCGGGATGATAGTGGCCATACCTAAGCTCCAGAGCACCAGGGTCGGCGATACCCTTTCCGTAAAGGGAGCCACTGCGGTGTTCCCGCCTATAAAATTTCCCCATCCGGTCTACAGCGTGGCGGTCGACGCCAAGAGCAGAGCCGACGAGGACAAGCTCTCCACCTCTATGCACAGGATGATGGAAGAGGATCCTATCCTCCGTTTTGAGAAGAACCCCGAGACTGGCGATAACGTCCTGTCGGGCATGGGAAACCTTCATCTCGATATAGTCCTAGCCAGGGTTAAAGAGCGTTACGGTGTCGATCTCGACGTAAGGACACCGGAGGTCCCCTACAGGGAGACCATCCGAAAGACCTCCAAGGCTCAGGGTAAACACAAAAAACAGACCGGTGGACACGGTCAGTACGGCGACGTCCACATCGAGTTCTCTCCGCTTCCGACGGGAGAGGGATTCGTCTTCGAGGACAAAATAGTGGGCGGTGCGGTGCCTAGACAGTACATTCCCGCCGTCGAGAAGGGGCTCAAAGAGGCCCTGAACAAAGGGGTCCTCGCTGGGTTCCGTACGGTGGATTTCAAGGCCACCTTGGTGTTCGGCTCCTATCACGACGTAGATAGCTCGGAGATGGCCTTTAAGACCGCCGCTCACCTGGCTTTCAAAAAAGGCATCGCCGAGGCGTCTCCTGTGCTTCTCGAGCCGGTGATGGACGTAGAAGTCACGGTGGCCGACGACTACCTAGGCGACGTTATGGGCGACATGAACACCAGGAGAGGCCGTATCATGGGTATAGACTCTATAGGCCGTCTTCAGGTGGTAAAGGCTCAGGTCCCCATGTCCGAGATGTTCCAGTATTCCATACAGCTTCGTTCTATGACCTCCGGTAGGGGTAACTTCACCATGGAGTTCTCCCACTACGATCCAGTCCCGGAGGATATATCCAAAAAAGTCATAGCCAGGAGACAGTCCAGCCTGGAAGAGGAGTAGCGTAATAGGGGGCGGTCGACTTTCTCGACCGCCCCTTTATGTGCATAACATCACCACAAGGTCGTTTACGTTTGTCCCTGTCGGCCCCGTGTCCACCAGGTCTCCCGATGCCATCAAAGCTCGGTTGCTGTCGTTTTCCTCCAGGGCTTTTTTGGGATCTATACCGGCTTCGACCATTCGGAAGAAGCTTTGTCCATCAACGATACCCCCAGCGCTGTCGGTCGGTCCGTCGGTCCCGTCCGACCCGATGGACGCTAGGGCTATCCCCTCTATACCTCTGATGTCTATTGCCCCGGCCAAGGCCAGCTCCTGGTTTCGGCCGCCTAGGCCGTCTCCTCTGACGTGGACGACCGTTTCCCCTCCCAAGATGAAGGCCTTTGGTCCTTTACCAGCGTGATATCGCCCTATAGACGCTAGAAAAGACCCAGCCTCTTTAGCCTCACACCTGAGGCTGGCGGTCAGCACCGTCGTCTCATATCCGAGAGCCATCGCCCTCTCGCTTGCAGCGGAGCAAAGCTTCGTCACGTCTCCGACCGAGATAGTCTCGGAGAGTGTAAGCGTCTTGGGGGTCTCCATGTCCATGGCCTCTTTCATCGCCCGGGTCAGGTAAAGTCGATCCTTATCTGCGATCATATAGGCCTGTTCTCTTGTGGCCCTGTCCGGCATGGTCGGGCCCGATGCCACAGCCTCCAGATCGTTGCCAACGATGTCGGAGAGTATCAGCGTCGTGACCCTAGCAGGGGACGCTGCCAGGGCCAGTCTACCGGCCTTGACCATGGACAGACGTTTTCTGACGACGTTTATGTCCTCTATCGGGGCCCCTGATTCCAACAGGGTCCGATTGATCGATATGAGGTCTTCCAGATTTATGCCTGGCATCAGGGATTCCATCAACGACGACCCCCCGCCGGACAGGAGCACCATGAGGTGGTCCTGCTCGTCCAAAGACGAGGCCAAGCTCAAAGCGAGGGCTCCAGCTTTAAGGCTTCTGTCGTCCGGGATTGGGTGTCCTGCCTCCATGGCGAAAAAACCCGGGATATCCTCCTTGAGGTGTCCTGTTTTCGTTATTATGATCCCACGAGCTATCCTGTCTCCCAGAGCGGTGTCGGCGGCTTTCGCCATGTGCCAGGCGGCTTTTCCGACCGCCAGACATGTGATCCTGTCTCCAATATCCAGTTTCCCCAAAGCCTCCAAGGTGGCTTTTTGCGGCATGTTCTCGCCTATGCTGTAAGTGGCTATTTCCAGACAGTCCGATCTCAGATCACTCGCCATAAATCAGCCCCCCTAAAAAGTAAGAGAAGGACGAGGAAGCCCTCGTCCTTCTCCATTATCCTATCTTACCGCTGGAATCTCCACTTCCATCCTGCGGGCCACTGCCGACAGGATCCAAGAGAGATCCTTCGCGTTTTCCGGTGCTACAGGGCCGGATTTGACGTTCAAGGTCCTGCCGGTCATGTTGGTCACGGTTCCCCTCTTCTCAGCCCAGGCGAGCTGAGGAAGGGCCAGATCCACCTTGCCAGATCCGTCGAAATCGTTTGCCCTGACCACGATGGCTAAGGACGAGCGGGGCATCTCCACCCTCCCGACCGAGACTATCAGGTCGTAGGTGCTGGAACTGTCCCTCAGGTCCTTTATGGACATGGTGGAGACGTTTCCGTCTATCGCGCCCTGCACGTTGGCTCCGGTGTAGAGGGGATACACGGCCTTGGTCTTGAGGTGGTCCGCCAGTGCTATGACCGCCTCTGCCGATGTGGACCGGGCCGCTCCTTTGCCGACGATTATGGCCGGTTTTTTTGCCTTTAAGAGGGCGGCAGCGGCTCTTCCTGCCTCAGAGCAGCAACTCTTTTCCTCTCCCTTGATGGGGTTGAGGATCGCCTCGGCGACCGACGCAACGTCGCAGCCGATCACTATGGCCTCTCCCATGTCGAACTTATCGCTGTGATTCCCGGCGTAAACCATGGTCGCGCCGTTTTTCCTCATGGCTCTCCTGATCCATGAGGACATAACGGGCTGATCGTCAGAGAGGTTATCGTCCAGGAGGAGTACGCAGTCGGAATCTATTAAAGCGTCGTAGCCGATCCCGGCGGATCTTCTGCCCCAGGCTTTCTCCATCGCCTCGGTAAGGTGAGCAAAGCAGGACACACCTTCGACCGCCACGTCAGCCTTAACCCCGGTCTTGGAGATGAAGTCCGATACGGAGCTCATCTCCTCGTTTGTCAGGTCCGCTCCGAGGGCGAATGCCATCTTGGAGGCGTTCTTTATCATGGCTGAGGCTTTCTCCGCGGCGTCAGCCCAGCCGATCTCCGCTCCCTTAGCCATGGGGGACATAAGCCTGTTCTCCGCTACGTCGTCGAACTGATAACGTCCCTTGACACAGGTCATGCCGAACGATGGACTGTCGATTTTGTTGAAATCGCTGGTCACCCTGACGATTCTATCGCAGGATGCGTCCAGGTTGAGGTCTATCTCGCATCCCACCGGACACTTGGAGCAGGTGGTGCTCACCAGAGTAGGCTTCTCCTGATGAGGCCAACGCTCGGCCCTCTTCTCCATCAGTGCTCCGACAGGGCAGTTTTGGACGCAGAGGCCACAGAAGGTGCAGTCCGACGCGTCTATACCCTTGAAGTACTCGGGGGATATAGTGGCAGCGAAGCCTCTGTTCGCGAAGTCGATGGCGTGAAAGCCGGCGATCTCGTCGCAGGTCCTGACGCACTGCCCGCAGAGGATGCACTTGTCCATGTTCCTCACGTAGTACTGGTTAGCTTCCTCTATGCCCTTTGCGTGCTCTCCCGCTATGCGATCTGGGTTGACCTCGTAGTCTATGGCGTAGCGACGAAGCTTGCACTCGAACACGTCGGCGCAGCCACACTCCATGCAACGGGAGGCGTCTCTCAGTACCTGCTCCTCGGTGAGACCTGTGTCGTATTCCTCGAAAGGTTTGCTGAGCCTTACGGATGGATCCACGTGGGCCGTGTGTTCCCGGGGCTGTTTTTCCCTGTCGGCGAAGTCGTCGGGGCCGAGATCGTTCCTTACCACGTCGTAGACGAAGGGCTTCTTTGCCTTGCCGGTTGTCAGGTAGGAGTGGATGCTCTCAGCCGCCCAGTGCCCCGTACCAAGGGCCTCTACGGCGATCTTAGGTCCGGTCTGCTGGTCTCCACACACGAAGACTCCAGGAAGCGGGGTCTCGTAATGCTCATTGACCGCCATGGAGCGGTTGTCGTGGATCGACTTGGGCAGGCCCTTAAAGTCGATTCCCTGGCCTATGGCCGCTATAACGTTGTCCACCTCAAGGGCGAAGGTCTCGCCGGTAGGCACAGGACGGCGACGGCCAGAGGCGTCGGCCTCACCAAGCTCCATCTTCTCGCATACCAGTCTCTCTACCTTGCCGTTGCCCTCTATGGCGGTGGGGGCCGCCAGGAACAGGAACTCGACTCCCTCTTCCTTGGCCTCTTTGATCTCTATCTCCTCGGCCGGCATCTCCGCCTCGGTGCGGCGGTAGACTATATAGACCTTCTCCGCTCCCAGCCTCTTAGCGCAGCGGCAGGCGTCCATGGCGGTGTTTCCACCTCCGACCACGGCCACTTTGTCGCCGATCTTGATCGGATCGTGAAGGTTTACGGTGTAGAGGAAGTCGATACCGCCGAGCACTCCAGGGAGATCCTCCCCAGGGGTCCTCATGGACGACGACTTCCAACATCCCATGGCCAGAAGGACAGCGTCGTAGTCGTCCCTGAGCTGGTCAAGGGTTACGTCCTTGCCCAGGCATGTATTCATACGGAGCTCTATGCCGTGGGAAACCAGCCAGTCGCACTCTTTCTGAAGCACTTCCTGGGGGAGACGGTAGTCTGGTATGCCGTACCTCATCATTCCGCCGAGGGCGGCCTCTTTCTCTATGACCGTGACGTCGTAGCCCTTTAGCCTGAGGTAGTAGGCCGCGCTCATACCGGCGGGGCCACCGCCGACTATGGCTACGGTTTTGCCGTTGTCCGCTATGGCGGGAACGTGTCCCAGGCTATCCTGGGCCAAGCCGTGGTCGCCTATAAACCTCTTTATGTTTCTGATGGACACTGGCTCCTCGTCGACGAAGTTTCTCCTGCACTTCTCCTGGCAGGGAGCGGGGCATACCCGCCCTATTGAACTGGGGAGGACTATGTTTTTGTGAAGTATGCCCAGGGCCTCGGAGAACTTGCCCTGGGCGGCGGTGTTTATGTAGCCCTGAACGTTGGCCTGAGCGGGGCATGCCAGGGTACAGGGAGGACGACAGTCTCCAACGTGGTCCGAAAGGAGCAACTCCAGAGCGAGCCTCCTTGCGTCGTTGGCCCGTTTTGTGTCGGTCCTTATCACCATATCGGGAGCTATGGTTGATGCGCAGGCTCTGACCAGGGCCTTGGCTCCCTCTATCTCCACCAAACAGAGTGAACATCCTCCGTGTATGGACAGGTGCTCGTTATAACAGAGAGTGGGTATCTCAACCCCACACTCGGCGCAAAGGTCAAGGATTTTCTGCCCCGGGTAACCGTGGACCTCCTTGCCGTTAAGCAACACTCTAACGGTTCTTTCCATGGTTAAAAGCCTCCTACTCCACAGAGATGGCGGCCACAGGGCAGCTCACCTTACATTTGCCACAGCGGATGCAGACGGCATCGTCTATGACGTGAGGTTTCTTGACCTCGCCGGATATAGCTTTGACCGGACAGCTTCTGGCGCACTTGGTGCATCCGATGCACTTTTTAGGGTCTATGACGTAGTGGATCAAAGCCGGACACACCTTGGCCGGACACTTGTGGTCCACTATGTGGGCCATGTACTCGTCCTTGAAGTACTTTATGGTCGTCAGGACCGGGTTGGGTGCGGTCTGTCCAAGCCCACAGAGGGATCCGTCCCTGATCTGGAGACACAGCTCCTGGAGGAGGTCGACGTCGCTCTCCTTGCCCTCTCCCTTGGTTATACGGTCCAGTATCTCAAGCATTCTCTTGGTCCCTATGCGGCAGAAGGGGCATTTACCGCAGGACTCGTTCTGGACGAAGGACAGGAAAAACCTCGCCACGTCTATCATGCAGGTGGCCTCGTCCATTACGACCATACCGCCTGAGCCCATAATGGCTCCGGTGGCGTTTATGGACTCGTAATCCACAGGGGTGTCGAGAAGCGACTCAGGGATACAGCCTCCGGAAGGGCCTCCCATCTGGACTGCCTTGTACTTCTTGCCGTCGGGGATACCTCCACCTATGTCGAAGATGACCTCTCTTATGGGCATCCCCATGGGTACCTCGACGAGACCGCCCTTGGCGATCTTTCCCGCAAGGGCGAAGACCTTTGTGCCCCTGCTCTTACCTATGCCGTACTTGGAGAACTCCTTGGCCCCGTTTCGGATTATCCAGGCTACGTTGGCGAAGGTCTCGACGTTGTTGATATTGGTGGGCTTGCCGAATACGCCGCTCTGAGCTGGGAACGGAGGTCTAGGTCTTGGCATGCCTCTTTTGCCCTCTATGGACGCTATAAGGGCTGTCTCCTCGCCGCACACGAAGGCTCCCGCTCCCTCTTTGATCTTGAGGTCGAAGGAAAAACCGCTACCTAGGATGTTCTCACCTAGGAAGCCCCTGTCCTTGGCCTGCTTGATGGCGGTGTTGAGGTTCTTTATCGCGAGGGGGTACTCGGCTCTACAGTAGATTATGCCGTGGCTCGCTCCTATGGCGAAGCCGCAGATGGCCATTCCCTCTATGATGGAGTGGGGGTCTCCCTCAAGGACCGATCTGTCCATGAAGGCGCCCGGATCTCCCTCGTCGGCGTTGCATACGACGTACTTATCGTCGCCTTTGGCAAGGTTCGCGAACTTCCACTTGAGCCCTGTTGGAAAGCCAGCTCCGCCTCTCCCTCTGAGACCGCTCTCCAGTACCTCGGTGTAGACCCCCTCTGGGGTCATGGATGAGACGACCTTCTTCAGTGCGTCGTATCCCTCGTTGGCGATGTACTCGTCGATGTTTTCAGGGTCTATAACTCCGCAGTTTCTGAGGACGATACGAACCTGCTTGTCCATCCTGGGGTTTTCCTCGCCCGATCCGTCCTGGGCAAGGACGATGTTTTTGGAGAGCTTTTTGCCCTCAAAAACGTGTTCCCTGACTATCTCCTCGACGAAGGATTCGGTCACGTGTCCGTAGAGGGTGGAATCTCCGTCTCTCTCCACCTCCACGAGGGGCTCCTGGAAACAGAGGCCGATACAGCCGACCTTCTTGAGCTCCACGTCGTCTCTGCCCTCTAGGAGGGCCCTCAATTTAGCCTCTACTGGTTTGGCACCGGCAGCTATACCGCAGCTGCCCATACCTATTTTTACGATAGTCTTAGACATGGCAGATCCCCCTTAGCCCTTAGACCTGTACTGGTCTATGACCTCTACCGATTTGGGCGGAGTAAGAAGGCCGTGAACGTCCTCTCCGACCATTATGACCGGGGCGAGGCTACAGCAGCCCAGGCAGGCCACGTGCTGTATGGTGAACATACCGTCCTCGGTGGTCTCGCCCTCCTTTATCCCCAGATGTCTGGAGATCTCCTCCGCCACCCCGGCTGATCCCTGAACGTGACAGGCAGTTCCCCTGCATATGCGTATCACGTATTTTCCCTCAGGCTGTAGCCGGAACATGGCGTAGAAGGTGGCTACTCCGAACATCTCAGAGGCAGATATATCCAGCCTCTTTGAGACATATTCCACCGCTTCCTGTGCGACATAGCCGAACTCCTTCTGTACGTCCGCCAGCAGAGGGATGGTGATCCCCTTCTTGCCCCTGTAAGAATCGACTATAGGGTCAAGCCTCTGAGACAGTTCGTTGGATTCGACTGCGGTTATGGATGACATATAATTCCTCCTCCTAAGCAATGCGATCACAGATGTTGCAAATGCGTCCATTATACTCTATCAGGAATGAATTGCTACGTGATAAGTAACTTTTCTTTGTCTTCCGAGGGCAAATTTTGTTGTTTTTGAGATATCGGCTCTTGGGATTATGGTGGACTTTAGTTTTATGTGGAATATAGAGAGTCAATGAAGTATAGTTATGGTACGGACTTTAGTCTTTTCCGCGCTATACGAGAAGAACGAGAGGAGGTTTTTGTTTTGTTGAAAATGTCTTGTTTTAACGTAGCCAAGCTCTCAGAGGTCGATTGTCAGGCTCTCAGTTCCGCAGCAGCCTGGATCGATACAGGGGCGGACGAGAGATTATCGGGGTTTGGGTGGATGAGGCTCCCTGACGAGGATATATCGTCGATGCTGGAGGCATCAAAATGGCTTAGGGATTTTGAATCGGTGGTTCAGGTCGGTATCGGAGGATCCTCTTTAGGCAATCTCATGCTCCATCAGGCTCTTTTGCCTCCCTATTTTAACGAGAGAGCCGATAGAGGTGCCCCTAGGTTCTACATGGCCGATAACCTGGATGGGGAGGAGAATCAGGCCATATGGGAGCTTGTAGATCCGGAGAAAACCGGTTTTATCGTCGTCAGCAAGTCGGGCCTTACCCTTGAGACTATGGCTAACTTTTCCTTTTTCTGGGAGAAGTTGAAAGAAAGACTGGGAGAGGCAGCGGCATCCAGGGTCTTGGTGATAACCGATTCGGATCAGGGGGTTCTCCGTAGGTTCGCCAAGGATACAGGCTGTAGAAGCCTGAGCCTTCCCGGCGACGTAGGGGGGCGGTTCTCCGTGTTGTCCTCCGTCGGGCTCCTGTCTGCCGCCACTTTAGGGATCGACGTTCAGGAAATTCTAGCCGGTGCAAGGGATATGAAGTATCGAATTTCCACCGACGTGGAGGAGTCGCTTAACCCCGCCTGGGTGATGGCGTGGAATATGTTCCGTCAGCTTGACTTCCATAGGACAAACACGGTGTTTATGCCCTACGGCGACCGAATGGAAAGGCTCTCCGAGTGGTTCTGTCAGCTCTGGGCGGAGAGTTTGGGCAAAGAGGGAATGGGCTTCACTCCCCAGAGGGCTTTAGGCGCCATAGATCAGCACTCTCAGCTCCAGCTATACTCCCAGGGGCCTGACGATAAGTGCTATATAGTTCTAGGCACCGACTCTCACGCAGGAGAACCTCTCTCCATAGGTTCGGAGGCCTCCCTTGCGGAGCTATCCTATCTGAACGGACTGTCTCAAGAGGAGATATTGGACCACGAAAGGAGAGCTGTAGTCGCTGTCCTGGCGGGAGAGGGGAAGCCGGTTTTTTCCTTCTCCCTGAATAGCCTTAACTGCCGATCTGTAGGTGGGCTTATATTCTTTTTGGAGTACGTCACCGCCCTCACCGGAAGGCTCATGAGGATACAGCCTTTCGACCAGCCAGGGGTGGAGCTTGGTAAAAAATACGCCAACGGCCTGGCCGGTCGAGGTGAAGACCTGTCCTACGCCTCTTTAGTGGAGGAGGTAGAGGAGAGACACAGGACTTTGGATATCCTGTTCTAGGGTGACCCCTCCTCACCCCATCTGTCCTTTGTGTCGATGCACTTAAGGGCGTGGAGTATGTTCTGTTTCACGTCGGGAAATTTTTTTGAAAGCTCCTTAACCAGGCCCTTCGCCCTGGTTCTCTCGGTCTCCAGTGAGAAGGGGCAGGTGTACTTTAAAAGAGGCAGGTTCAATCTCTCTACCTCCGTCAATATGGCCTTTTCCGACAGATATACCATAGGCCTAATTAGCCGCACCTGGCTGTTCGACTGCCATGCGGTTGGCTGGAAGGAGCGGAACCTGCCTGTCCTGAGAAGGTTCATCAAGGCGGTCTCCACTGCATCGTCAAGGTTATGTCCCAGAGCCAAGGTAGTTCCTCCCGTTTCTTTTACCGTGCTGTTGAGGATTCCCCTTCGCATGTTGGCGCAGAAGCTACAGGGTGACCTTTCGTCCCTTATCCTGATGATTTCCTCCACAGGATGAGGGACGACTCTATAGGGAATTTCCCTGTCTGCACAGAGATCTTCCATGGCGGAGGTGTCCCAGCTCCCTCCGGTAATATCGACGCTACAGGCGGACAGGGAGAAAGGTACGGGACTCCATCTCCGGATCTCGTCCAGTGCTATCAGGAGGAACACGCTGTCTTTGCCTCCCGATAGGCCGACGACGATATGATCGTCCTTAGATATCATTTTATAGTTAAAAATAGCTTTGCCTATTTTGCCCCTAATTTTCCGGTGTATTTTGGCTGTGGTCAAGGATTTGCCCCTCCATGCGCAAGTATTCCCATATAAAGGGTGGTTTATGATACCATACGATCGGATTTCAGGCAGGAGGGATTTTGTTGAGGAAGATTAGGCTGGTTTTGGTGGACGACCATAAGCTTTTTCGCGATGGGATCAGAAAGCTTTTGGAGATGGAGCCCGATATGGTAATAGAGGGTGAGGCCTCCGACGGCATCGAGGGTATCGATATGGTCAGGAAAATCAGGCCCGATATCGTCCTCTTTGACGTTGGTATGCCTGGTATGGACGGAATTCAGCTCGTCCAGGAGCTGAACAGGACGACCTCAGGGATAAAATACGTAGCTATAACCGCCTATCAGGACGAGGCCAGGCTTTCGGAGCTTTCCGCAGCAGGGGTCGACGGTTTTGTGATAAAGTCCTCCGGTCGACTGGAGCTTCTCTCCGCCGTGAGATCCGTATCCAGAGGACAGTGCTACGTGGATCCCAAGGTAGCAGGTCTTTTGCTGGGGGCTTTGCATAAAAAAAAGGACGAAGACGTCATGCTCTCCGACCTAACAGAGAGGGAGAGAGAGGTCCTGTTCTGGCTGGCCCAGGGGTTGAGCAACCTTGAGATATCGGAGAAGATGGTCCTTTCGGAGAAAACCATCAAAAATCACGTGAGTCACATATTGAAAAAACTCGATTTGAGGGATAGGACCCAGGCGGCTATTCTGGCTTGGCGGATGGGTATAGCTAGAGAAAAAGAGGAGGGAAGCGAGGCTTAGCCTCGTTCTCCTCCTCTTTTCTGTGTCCGATACTATTCTTCTGACATAGCGGAAAGGTTACCGCTTACGCTGGCGAGCCAAGAGGACTGAGAGCTCATGTTGCTCATGTACTGCTCCATCCTGGCGTACTGTTGGTAAAGGGACTGTTGTCTCATAGTCAATCTTCTCTCGTGATCGGTTATCCTTTTATTCAGGGCGTCTATCTGGCTCTGCCAGGCCTTCTGCTGGCTGGGAAGACCGCCCTTTATTGCTACTGTTCCACCGACCTCGGTCTGGATGCTGCTGACCATGTCGTTTATCTCGCTGTCCATTCGGTTGGCGAAGCTGACCATTATGTTGCCTAGATCTTCCGAGTTTTCCTGAATGGCCTCCATGAACTTTTCCGTGTCGAACTCAAGCTTGCCGCTTTTGCCGAAGTCAAGGGCTTCGGTGGATAGGCCTATCTCGGAGAGAAGGGAGAAGTCGTTTTTAAGTCCTGTCGCAGAGAGGACCTCGCTGTCTCCTCCTATCTGAAAGGTCTTTCCTGTAGGAGCCTTAAGGCTTAGCTTGCTGTCCGATGAACTAGCTATTATCAGAGGAGGGCTGTAAGCCTTCCCTGTGCTGTCCTTTAAAAAGGGCTCGTAGGCGTTTATCTTTGCGGATACGTCCTGGATTGTGTCCGTCGACGTTATCGGGATCTCCCCTCTGATTCCGTCGATAGTTATGTAAAGGTTGTAGTCTCCGCTGGCGTCCGTCAGGCCTCTCTCCGCCATGGTGCCAGATGCCCTACTGCCTGTCGTCGTGTTATAGATGAGAGGCATAGGGTTGGAGCTCAATCCTCTCAAGGTGCCTTTTGTCTGGCGGAGGTTTGAATCCCCTCTTAAGAGCCCTCTTCGTCGCTCTATGTCGGTGGTAGGGGTTGCCTCCGTCAGGTCTCTGTTTTTGTTGGTGTCCGAGTAGTTGAAAGGTTTTTCCTCCGATTTGATATTGATCCAGTCTATTGCGTTGTTATAGGCTGTGACGAACTCTTGGATTGCGGTGACCGCGTTTTCAGCGTCTTGAGTTACGTCGACCCTTATCTTGCCCTCTCCTATTATGTCCAAGGTAACCCCGTCGATCAGATCGTCTATCTCGTTGGTAGATCTGGTTACCTCGATACCGTTTAAGGTGAGGGTCGTGTCCTCGGGCTTAACGTGCTGGCTGGATGTCTCGTTGAAAAAGCCTATTTCCCTCAGGATGTTGTTTTGTGCTGTGTCTCTGTACTGAACCGAATAGGTCGTTCCCGAGGTCGGCCTTTTTGCGTCTCCGCCGGACAGCCAGTGTATAGATGGATCTCCCGTCAAGGGATCGTTGGCTATCTCGAAGTCGGTTCCCAGATAGTAGGTCGTGTTGTCCTGGCCGACTATGGTCTGTATGGTTCCTGATGCTGACGCAGCGGAGGCACTGAGAACGTCGTAATCGGCGGTGGTGCCGCCCTCGTCCTCCCTTTTGACCAGGTCGACCTTGTCGTCCAGACCGTAAACCTGGAATGGATTGGCCTCGTAGCTGTATTCTACGTCGTAGGTTATGTCCTCGGTGTCGGTGCTGTCCGCGGGACGGGTGCCGGAGGCCAGCCAGTGTATCTGCCAGCCGTTGCTCCCCTGAACCACCTCGAAGTCGGTGCCAGCGGTGTAGGTTATGTTCTTGCTGTCCTTTATGGTGGTTATGGAGGATGCGTCGGTTATGTTTATCCCCGCTAGGTCGTCGTAGGCGGGATCGTAACCGGGGTCGGTGGCCTTCTGTCTGGTTATGGTATCTGTGGTGGTCTGGACGTTAAATCCTGTATCTACGCTCTCCATTACAAGTCTGTTGTCTATAACCTTTGCGGCTACCCCTACGCCGGTATCGTTTATCTTCTGGGCTATGTCGTTAAGTGAGTCGGTGGCTGTGTCGTACTCCACTATGGCGGCGTGAACCCCAGACCTTATGGAGAAAGATCCGCTACCCGAGTATCCTAAAGCGGATAGTTTTTCCGTGGAGCTGTCCTGCCTGTTGGACATTCTCCTCTCCGCTACACCTACGTTGGTGACCTCGATATCCCAACGACCGATGTCGGCGTCAGGGGTGACGTCGGCGGTGAGGATAGACTGAGGCTGAGGCAACACCGAGCTTCCCGCAGGAGCGGCCAACACCGAGTATTCCGCCTGTTTTGCGGTGTAGGTTGACTGTAGCTTCATAGAGGTAAGAGAGCTCCGCAAGGTTTTTAGGTTGGAGGAGAACTCGTTGTAGAGGTATATCTTGTCCTCCAACGTCTGGATCTGATCCTCCCACTTTGTCTGGACCTTTCTCGATTGGGCCATCTGCTTATCTATCATGGCTCCCCAGTCCATGCCGGAGGATAGTCCTGTCATCTGAAAAAGAGGAGACGAAGAGTCGATTGCCATATAAGACACCTGCTTTCTCTAAGGCGAACGGGTTTTTCGCCGTTGTTTTTTTGGACATCGGGTTTTCTATGCTCCTAAAGATCCTGCTCCCTATATTGTATTATCGGATAATAGCTTTATTTTGTTGAGCGTCCAGCCAGATACCTCTCTACATGCTAAAATACTCCGAAATAGCTCCGTCGTACAGTCTTTTTTACAGGAGAATTGAGAGGTGACCTATGGATCTTTTTATAGACGGCATTCCTTTCCACGTGAGACATGGGGAGTGCTTTTCCAAAGAAGAAATACTTGAGGTGGTTATGGAAGAGCTGATGGCGAGGGGGCAGGTCCTAAAGGAGATAGTCTGTCACGGCGAGGCAATGAGCGAAGAGGCCTTTTTGTCTATCTTCGACGAGGTCGATGTGGATTTTATCTCCGGCGATAGGTCCGATATTCTGGACGAGGTTATGGCCGAAATAGGCGAATCTGCGGCCCTGGCTCTATCGCAGATGGACAAAGACGAGGACGAAGCATGGAGCGACCAAATAGAGTGGATCTGTAAAGCCCTTAACGAGCTCGATCCCTTTGTGGAGGATCTTGATCTTGCCTCTATATCCCAGAGCATAGAAAATAGCTCCGACGATCCCAGGGTAATGCGTTCCCTTTTAGAGCACCTTAAAACCCGTTTTTTGAAAGATGATGAGGCCTTTAGCCCGTCCGATTCCAATGGGATTAGTCCAGAAGAGAAGGGAGACGAATGCTAAAGTGACTCTCCGAAAAGGACTGGCCATTTTTGTGTTTCTGTCTTTTTGCGTTAGCGGAACGGTTCTCCTGTTCAGCGTCGACGGTGGAACCTGGAGGACCATTCTATCCGCCAGAAAAGGCCCTTTGTTTATCGCCTTAGGGCTGGTTTTTGCCGCCTGGAGTTGCGATGCCTTGAGATTTTGCTGTCTATCCAAGGCTATGTCTCAGAAAGTGCCTTTCTCCGAGGGTATAGTCTTAACATGGCTCCATTACTTTGGCTGTGCCGTTACCCCTATGCAGGTAGGGGGAGGTCCATTTCAGGTTTACGTGCTTTACCGGTCCGGTGTCCCTATAGGTAAAGGTATAGCGATAACCCTTATCAGGACACTTTTGACCACTTTTCTGCTGAGTGTCGTCGCCCCTGCTGCCTTTTTTCTCGACCCCAGGCTTCTAGAGGGCCATGCCTTTATCACAGGGATATTTATTTATGTGCTGATATTCTCGGTGATCATCTGGTTGGCCTTTTCCCTCAGTATTTTCAGGCCAGACCTGATAAAAAAAATAGGTTCCGTCTTGGTGCTTTGGCTGAAGAGGTTCAAAATCCTCGGTAGCGGCAGGATCCTGTGTACGATAAAGAGGATAAATTCCGAGGTGGATGGCTACTCCAAAAACCTTAAGCAACTGTTCTCCCAGGGCTTTTTGTGGTTCCTGCTGGCTTTTCTTCTGTCGGTAGGCCACCTGCTGTTTCTGTTCTCCGTATTGCCCTGCTTGATCTGGTCCGTCGGGTTAGAGGTCCATTATATGGAGTCCCTTCTGGCACAGGCGGTGTTTATGTTTATGCTTTACTTTGTCCCCACTCCTGGAGCCAGTGGAGTGGCCGAGGGCGGTGGAGCGGCTATCTTCGGACTTTTAGTTCCCTGGAATATGGCGGGGGTCATGGCTATAGCGTGGCGATTCTTCACCGAGTATCTAGCTATATTCATGGGGGCGGTGGTGGCCATAAGGATCATAGGATGGGGCACGGCGGAGATGATAATCCAAAACAGAGGCTCCAAATGCGATGATCTGGAAGGGGATGGTTAAGTTGAGGTTCGATGAACTACAGCGCAAGGCTTTTCGCCTTAGAGGTGGAGTGTGGACAGCGCTTTTCCTGGCGATACTTTTCGTTAGCTCCCCCTCCCCTGGGAGAATTCTTATAGGCCTCTTTCCCGTTCTTTTGGGCCAGGCCCTTAGATTTTGGGCGGTAGGCTGTATCGTCCTTTATCGAGGGGAAAAGGTGAAGGCCGACAGGCTGGTAACCTGGGGTCCTTACTCTCTCGCTAGGAACCCCCTTTATGTCGCAAACGGACTTATCGGTCTCGGTTGGGGATTAATGTCCGGTTTTTGGGGGCTACTTCTCTTTGCCGTCATCTTTGTAGGGCTCTACGGGATCTTGATCGTTCCATGGGAAGAGGGTTTTTTGCGTAAAAAATTCGGCAAAAGTTATCTGTCCTATTGCCGATCGGTAGGCCCTTTCTATCCTCTGAAATGGCCTCCTAAAGTACGCTCTGGACCTTTTGATTCATCGGTCATATGGAGGAGCGAGGTCCATAGCGTCATAGTCACCCTATTAGGGACCGTTCTGATCTGGTCCCGTCTTTGGTGGTAGAAAGAGCGGTCCCTTAAGGGACCGCTCTTTTTTTAGTATCTGGCCGAATATCCTCCAAAGAGCCTGTTCCAGGTTCTCTCCAGTACCTCGTGAGGTGCCGGTGTAAGCCTGGCAAGTCCCTCGGATATACAGGACTGGGCCACCGCCTCGGCTATTCTCGGGGTTAGTTCGTCGGAGAACATGTGAGGGGTTATATGGTCCGCCGATAGCCTTCGTGGATCGACGTTGTCGGCGTATTCCTTAGCCGCTTTCATCAACACGTTGAAGTTAAGCCCTGTGGCTCGGACGTCGAGAAGGCCTCTGGTTATCCCCGGAAAAACCTTTAGGTTAGGCATGGTGTTTATCCCTTCGACTATTCCGCATCCAACCACCTCAGCACCTGCCTCTTTGGCCTCCAGGGGATCCATCTCCGGCTCTGGACGGCCGAGGGGAAACACTATAGCTCGCGATTTCATCGATCTGACCTCGTCGACTCCGAAGGCCCCTATCTGGCCGGTAAGTCCTATGAGGACATCCGCCCCTTTGACCGCTTCCTTCAACCCTCCTCTTAGCCCTTCTGGGTTAAGCTGATCCAGTATATGTCTTTGAACTCCGCTCAGTTCCTCCATGTCGGAGCTGACTATGCCTTTTCTGTTGAGCATGACTATGTTGGTCGCTCCACCGTAGAGCATCAGCTCCGCCGTGGCGATAGCCGATGTCCCTGCCCCGACGATAACTATCTTAACGGTGGATAGCTCCTTCTCGACGACCTTGAGGGCGTTTATCAGAGAGCCTAGGATGACCACCGACGAACAGTGCATATCGTCCCCAAATATAGGGATATCCAGCTCCTTTCGGAGGGTCTTGACTATGTTGAAGTCCATAGGGCTTTTTATGTCCTCCACGTTTATGGCTCCGAAAGTGGGCGACAGCATCCGGCAGAAATCCATGATTCTCTCCGGCTCCGACGGGTTTATACAGAGAGGAATAGCGTCTATATCGCCGAATTTTTTGTACAGGAGACACTTGCCCTCTATCATAGGGAGAGCGGCCTCGGGGCCGTAGTTTCCGAGCCCTAGAACGGAGGTCCCGTTGGAGACTATGGCAAGTCGGTTGTCTTTGCCGGTGTATTCGTAGGCCAGATCCCTCTCTTTAAAGATCTCCCCCGCTGCTATGGCTCCACCTTGAAGGTAGGCCAGAGAGATATCCCTTTTCGTCCTTATCGCTACGCTTGGCGATAGCTTTATCTTCCCTTGAGCTTTTCGGTGCATCTCCAGTGCTTCTGTGCGATCTACTGTCAAGCTATTTCACTCCTCTCAGGTTGACCACCATTCCATCGGTGGCGGCTTTTACCTCCGTATCCCCTTTTGATAGCTCCTGCGCCAGGTCTTCCGGCGATCCCTCCAATATCCTGCTTCCGAGGTGGGTCATAAAAAGCCTCTCCGGCGACAGCTCCTCGATTAGCTTAGCGACGTCGGGAACTGAGAGATGCTCTATGTGGTCGACCTTTTCGAGGAGGGTGGTGTTGACCACCATGGTTTTACACCCTGTGAAGAAAGGTATTATTTCCGGGATAAAGGCGGTGTCGCTTATTATTCCCCAGTCCTGATCGTCGTCATCGGGGTCGTGAAACCTAAGTCCGTAGCACTCTACTCCGTGGTGCCTCAGCCTTAAAGGGGTAATCTGGGTGCCTCCTATGGATATAGGCTGGCCGGTTTCCCATCGATGGATGGTCTCTATTCTCCTCTGGAGGTAGCCGTAGACCACCGGTTCATAGTCTATGGCGTCGGAGGGAAGGGCCAGGACCCCACCAGGCCTCCTCCCTCCTCCGGTCATGGCCTCGGCTAAGATATTTGCGTCGCCGCTGTGATCTATGTGACGGTGGGTCAGCAAAATGGCCTGGATTACGTTAGGGTCGACCATAGGCCTTAAAGAGCACATGGCCACCAGAGCGCCAGGACCGGGATCGATAGCGATGTGAACTCCCTTTATAGAAGCTATCATCCCGCCGGAAGCCCTTCTTTGGTTTATGACGTTAAACCTGGTTCCAGCGGTTCCTAAAAATACAAGACCTTTTTCCGGTAGATCGGTCAGGGCGTTCACTCCTTGAAGAGGGGCAGAAGAGCCTTGAATTCGGCGGTCCCCGACCTCCTCAGGAGTTGGTATATCACCGACTCCAGGGGAAGGACGTGGGCACCGCAAGATCCCATGTTGGCCATGCCTATGCGGTGGTTTTCCTCTTTTCTGCTCCCGCATCCATCGGAGACCACCGTGACGTCGTATCCCTTTGTCAAAAGCTGCATGGCGGTAGTGTGGACGCATATGTGGGTTTCTATCCCGAAAAGGACCACCTGATCCCTTCTGGGAATGGAGAAAAACTCCTCAAAACCCTCCTGGTCGAAGCACCCAAAACCGGTCTTTTCAAAAACCTCCTCCGAGAGCATGGAGAGGATCTGTCCCTCTGTAGGTCCTAGGCCTTTGGGATACTGCTCGGTCACCTTTAGAGGTATCTCCAGAGTATGTGCGGCGGTTATCAGCTTCTTTGAGCTACTTAAGACCTCCTCCCAGCCTTGAATGGCGGGAAGAAGTTTTTCCTGTAGGTCTATGGCCAGGAACAGCGTCTTGCTAGGGTCTAGAGTGTAGGGTTTCAATTTATCCACCTCCGGTCTAAATTCTAGGTATATTATGCCACATCATGTGCCTCGTCGGTATCGTAATAGGGTTTTTTATGCTATCCTTACCACCGTTATCGAAAACTAGGGGGTGGATTTAAATGAAAGACAAAAGCGATGATTCCCGCAATTTTACCGTAGGGGATGTTCTAAAGGCGATGTCAAAACCCCATTATCCTGAATACATCCTTAGATCGGTGGAGCAGGTAGGAAACTGGATGAGAGAGTGTCTCGTCAGTTCCGACCGTTCGGAGGAGGATTTTAGGGCTGACTACGATAAGCTTTACGGTCAGCTGGAATGGATGAAGGATCATGTGGACTTTTTAGGGGAAGACGAAGAGGAAAGGGCCGGTCTCGCCTCCGAGGCGGTGGTCATATCCCTCGACGTAGGCATACAGGAAGAGGCGGTCAGAATGGCCATAGACCACGCCGCTATCTTTAACCCCGGGCGATGCAGGAGGATATGGATGATAAGCGATTCCTGGGTTCCCGGTGAGGTGTTTCGTTACGGAAGACATATAAAGGCCCTGGAGGAGAGGGGAGTGTCCTTCCGCTTTATCCTGGTGACTCCCGGAGGATGGACGGAGATACCTCTTTTCGACGACGGAAGATCGAGGAGAAATCTGGGGTTTAACGACTACGCTAAAGGGCTGTCCTCCGGAGATCACGACCAGGATCTGAATAACCGATTTGACTAACCTCCTCTCAGAATGTATAATCCCATCGTTCGGGGTGTAGCGCAGTCTGGTTAGCGTGCCTCGTTCGGGACGAGGAGGTCGGAGGTTCGAATCCTCTCACCCCGACCAGACTAAAAGAATTAGGTCCTAGCCTAGGCTAGGACCTTCTTTTGTGGAGCCTATTTTGCCGTTTTTACTTGCCTTTTCCAACGAATGTGCTATTATGCAACCGTAAGGCAAGGGTTGTCAAATCGACGGAGGACGTGAAGAGGTGAGGCTATGTCGCTCGAGAGGGTTGCCCAGAACCGCAAGGCAAGACACGACTATTTTATACTGGACACCTACGAGTGCGGAATAGTCCTATCTGGAACGGAGATCAAGTCGGTCAGATCTGGCAAGGTTAACCTTAAAGACGGTTACGCCAAGCTAGAAAAAGGGGAGCTCTGGCTCATGAACGTCCATATATCCCCTTACGAGAACGCTAGCTGGGGGCAACACGAGCCGACTCAGAGGCGAAAGCTCCTGATGCATCGACGGGAGATCCTCAAAATAGCCATAAAGGTAAAAGAGCGAGGTTTTACCTTGGTGCCTCTGTCCATATACATCAAAGATGGGCGGTGGGCAAAGGTCGAGCTTGGTCTCGCCAAAGGTAAGGCCCTTTACGACAAAAGGGACGCCCTGGCGGAGAAGGATGCCAAGCGGACGATAGATAGAGAGATGAAAAACAGACTCAGAGATTGATCTGGGGGCGACCGGTTTCGACTGGTATGCTGCAAGTCTGGGAGCAGGCCGAGCGATGGGCGTAAGCCATCACCAAAAGAATTGACAACAACTACGCACTGGCGGCTTAGTTAAGCTGCCGCCCAACCGGTCGGGAGCGCTCGCAGAACCGGAAGGGCTATCAACGCGAGCATCGTATAGGGTCCGTATCGGATGGGAAGTTTCGGTGTTTTGTCCGTCACACCGCACTTCTCCCGTAGTTAAAGAGACGTACTAAGCCTGTAGTCGCCCATTCATACACAGTATGTCAGGACCGGGGTTCAACTCCCCGCGCCTCCACCATAAGCCTTTTCGTAGCCGTCGGGATCGTCGCAGATCCAGGCGGCTACTGTGTTTGTGGGTTGACCCCGTTTCGTATTCGTCGTATATTTTGCCTATAACGGAGTGATTTTTTGTCTCCATGTTGTCTCCGACGAGTTTGGAGACAAAAGGGGTGATTAAACGATGAATGATTCTTCGGTTAAGAAGTTAAGCGCTAAAGAGAAGCGATATATGGTCCAGGACTCGGACGGGCTTTATCTGGAGATCCTTCCTTCCGGCACTAAGTCATGGAAGGTAAGGTTTACCGTCAACGGGACGACCATCAGGAAAACCCTGGGGCGCTATCCAGACATCTCCCTTAAAGAGGCCAGGCTCAGAAGGGATGAAATCAGGATTGCCCTTGTACATGGCAAAGCGGTGGACCCATCCAAGGGAACCTTCAACGCTCTGGCCGAAGAATGGTTTGAGCGTCAGGTCGTCCCGGTGCGCACCGATGGCCACGCCAGGACGATAAGGTCCAGGCTGGACAGGCTGATCCTCCCTTCCCTGGGAGACAAAGACCCAGGGGATATTACCGCACCGGAGCTTTTAGCCCTCCTGAGGCGCATAGAGGACCAGGGGCACATCGAAACGGCCCATAGGGTCTCCCAGATAGTCGGGCAGGTGTTGCGCTACGGCATTGCCACAGGGCAGGCCCCACACGACATAACGGCAGACCTTCGGGGGGCTCTGATCCCCCGCCAGCCCGAACATTTCCCAACCCTAACCGACCCCGATAAAATCGGCGAGCTGATGAGGGCAATACACTCCTTCTCTGGATCGATAATAGTCCGTTGCGCTATGCTGTTTCAGATCTATACAGCTGTTCGTCCTGGAGAGATGAGAAAAGGGGAGTGGAAGGAGATCGAGGGAGATCTTTGGAAAATACCGGCTGAGAGGATGAAGAAACGCCGCAACCACCTTGTGCCCCTGTCGAAGCAAAGCATGGCCGTCCTGGACGAGCTGAGGCCCTTTACAGGGGATAGCCAGTTTATATTCCCCTCCATAAGGTCAAAAACAAGGCCCATCAGCGATGCCACCGTCAACGCTGCTCTGAGGCGTATGGGGTATGCCCAGAGCGAATTGACAGGACACGGCTTCAGGGCCATGTTTTCAACGATAGCGAACGAGCACCAGTGGCCGTCGGACGTCATCGAGCTACAGCTTGCCCACGTGGACAAGAACTCCGTCCGTGCGGCGTATAACCACGCAGAGCTATTGGACAAGCGGAGAGAGCTCTTGCAGTGGTGGGGGGACTGGCTGGATGAGCAAGAAAAGGAGAAAAGATAGGCTTGGTAAAAACTAAAAAAAGAGGAGCTATTATAGCTCCTCTAAGATTTTAACTTTTCGACAACGCTCGATATTAATGGAATCGCGATAGGAGCTATCATTGTAGCGGCTATTGTTACGCTAAGCCCTAAAATCCATTTAGAGGTCGTGTCTTGTCGGTCAAGGTGTTTTTCGTTTACATTTATTTTTTCCGTCAAGAGATCAAATTTGCCATCGTGTTGGGTCACTTTTATGTTTATATCGTTGATTTTTTCTGTTTGTTCGTTTGAAGATTGAAGGAGAGTCTCTATGTTTTTTGAGATATAGTCCAGTTTAGTCCCCAAATTTTCTTTCATTGAAGACATTTGTTTCTCTAGGCTCTCTTTATGAACGGCACAAGTATCAGTAGAAACGTAGTTAGACATGCCTTTCTCCTCCCCTCCTAATGATCCTATTCTACCATGGATGGGGTACGTTGTGTCTGCCCCAGGGTTGTGTTGAGGGAGGCGTTCAGCACGAAGAAGCACAAACCTAAATATTTCTGCCAATATATCAGCTTTATATAATCCATTTTGTTCTCCGAGAGTGAGGAGATAGTCGATATTCTGAGGAAGAGAATCGGCTGTTAGCGCTGTACTTACCGAGCCATCTTTACCTGCCCTATAATGTAAATTATCCTTCTCAGGATTGGTCCCGAGCATGGTCAATATCCTTTGCTATTTTATTAATTAAATCTCTGGATTCAAGTCTTAGAGAGTTAAATTTATCCACAAACAGTGCCACTTCTTCTTGCGTGGTGAAATCTCTTTTGTCATAATTTAGAGCGAATTTTATGCCATCCTCCGCTTTCCCTTGCTGATCTTGTATCCATTGATCAACAGTTACTCCACAAGAGTATTCTCCCTTTATCAACTTTCTTGAGAAAAAAGTTGCCTGGTAACTGTCTTTAAAAAAACTACCTAGCTCGTTGTCCTCTTTTATGAGAATAGAATTGAGCTTATCTATGGGGTGTTCTGCGCTTATAAAATATGAAAAATTTATTCCTATTGCTGTTATGATAAACTCAGCTTTTATGATGTTGCGTGTCCTAGTGGCATATTCATCCGCTGCATCTTTTTTTAGTTTTAATATAAATCGGTCTGGAAGTTGATCAAACTCTATTAGGTCGTTTCTTATTTGACAGACAGGCCCAGTAATACTCTTTCCAGATTCAATTTCTTCCTCTTTTAGGATTCCCTGTTTGACAAGGCGGATATCATTTACCTCCGTTGGGATTGGGTTCATTACAAGGACGAGCCTTTCGTCCAAAAGCATAACGGCCATGACAATACCTCCTTATTGATTTTCTCCATCCGCCACCCCTGGCGGTGTTATCCCCTAAACTCCTCCAGCCTGATTTCCATGGCTAGAGGGCTGACGCCGAAGATCTGGGCCAGTTGCTTTGTGTCGTGCTTATAGTGGATTGCTTGAAGGGCCGTCTTGGGCATGAGTAGTTCCGCCGCAAAAGCGTTGGCGGCCTGTTCTTCCCTGACGACCCAGGATTCAGGGCTGTCGAGGGAGAAGGCGACCTTTCGGTGGCCGAGGACGTAATGTCCTAGTTCGTGGGCCACTGTGAAGCGACGGCGTTCGTAAGGAAGGGCGGTGGAGACAAGGATAATCTTTCGGTCTCCGTGAGTGAGTAGTGTGCCGTCGATGTGTCTGGCTTTGCTGTGGTAGATATCAATTCCCATTTTTCTGCAAAGATCACCGATACGAATAGGTAATATATGATCTAAGTCATATTTATCTAGTAGTGCTCGGGCTAACACTCGAATTCGCATACTCTTGGTTTTAGGATAACGTATAATCGCTATCGCCATCTAAAAATTGAGATAATTCGATTAGCCCCATTTCCATGGCTAATCGATACATATGCTTGCAAGGCAAGTCTCTTTTTGCAAAATCGGGACAGGTGCAAGCTTCTAGTGTGGTTGTATAAAAAGTGCCAGAACCTGACATTTGGGCTATTCCTTGGTTGCGATCTACTTTCTTTACGTAGCATCCCCATGCTCGCTTCTGCCTCGTGAGTTGGGCCTCTTCATCATGAATATTGGAGGCCCATTTCTCCCATGTTGCTTTAGGATCAGCTCCCATCGTTTGGGGAAGTTCTTTTTTGGGTTTCCAGCTTTTTTTAGTTTTTTTTGTGTCCTCTTGCTTGTTCCCTGCTGTGTTTGATTTGGCGAGGTCTTCTTGGGGCTTATTCTTTAGCCTTGAGATCTGAGCTATCCATGTAAGATACAATGCAGAGATAAGGGCGTAATCAATCCATGAAGTCTCTCCTTTAAGAACAACTCCGCTCATTAGGCCGGTAAAAGCGCCAGCTCCGTAAAAAAGGATAGCCACCTTCCTGGTCTTTTTCTGACTCCACCAAAGAGAAAAATCAGGTTTTATTAAGCCTAGTATAAATAAAAAACTACACCCAAAAAACGTTAACATCGACAATGTTTCCATTGCTTCAAGACACTTCCTTTCCCTCTGTTTTGTTTTTACCTCCTAGTATTCATCCGTATGGTCTTCCAGCGTGATCTTGCCCAATGCCGCTTTGAAGAGCGTCGCCAGGAACTCCCGGTCTTCCGGGGCCAGCCTGGTGGCGTTCTTTGCTACGTGGCGAAACCTCAGCACGATATCTGGGTCCTCTGCCGCTAGCATCTTGAGCAGGGTTTCCAGGTCCTCTTCACTCTGCCCCTTCTTCGGCTTCGATCCCATCCCCTGGATGTCGCCGTCCCTCTCCGCAAGGTATTTCCCATAGGCTTTTATGAGTTTGTCCTTTAAGGCGTCGTCTGCCTTTTCTTCGTGAATTTCCATCATCTCCAGGTCTTCCGCTGGTAGATGTATAAGGGCAGCCGCCTCCTCGATGGATAGGCCGGTTTGCTCCCTCATAGCTTGCAGGATTCCTGTGGATGGTTTTGTGGGTTCTGAAACATCACGATTTTCCCCTTCTAAGAGGAAACCGACTGGTATTTCCAGTGCTACAGCTAGCTTTTCTAAGGAAGAAAGGCTCGGTTTTTCCCCGTTTTCCCATGTCGAAAGGGTCACTGGATGAACTCCAGCTTTTTCAGCTAATTTGGCCTGTGACCATCCCCGAGAATTCCTTGCTTCTCTAATTCTAGTGCCGATAGACACGCTATATCACCATCCCCTAGCCGTTAATATAGCCCACTTGCTAACTGTCTACAATAGGATTTTAACTAGAATTGCCTTAGTGGAATTACTAAGCTAGGGGTTGACTTAGTGGTTTTACTAAGATACTATCTGAGACAGAAAGGAGGTGGTCCTAAGTGATGTGTATGAAAAAAGGGGCTGGAGGTCAGGTACGGGAAGACCTCTCTCTGTTAGGTAGCAATATTTCTAGGCGAAGGTCTGCAAAGGGCCTTTCTCAAGAAGACCTTAGTAATATGCTTAAGGTGCATCCTGTAACTATCTCTGATTGGGAAACAGGTCAGCATGAACCTAAGTCTTTTGCCTTGTTTAGGCTTGCCATTGCTTTATCGTGTTCAATGGAAGATCTTCTCGTGGGTGTTGTGGATACAGACAACCTAGGGGAGATCCAAGGGAGTGACCATTCAGACCTCAAAACCCTCCAGCGTCGTCTCTGCGACCTGATCGGAGCCATTGAAAAACTCCACTCTGAATGCGACACGCCGGAGGAGGTCATGAGACTGTTACTCGACGTTGGAGACAACGGCGAAATCAATCACCCGGAAAACAGAGCCTTTATCGACCTGCTGGAGACTCTAGCCCCTCTGGCCGGGGAAATCCTTCGGTCGATCCGGCGAGGTGAGCGGATAGCTTCGTAAGAAGGGAGGTAAGCCATGAGCAGAAGCAAAAGGCCAGTCCCACCGGTCAACAAGGCATATCGAAGATATTCCAACACTCCAGTGATCCACGTGCAGGGGAGAGTAGTTGCCCTAGCGAAAGGTGACACCGCTAAGGCGGTTCTGGCGGTAGCCAAGGGCATGAGCGAAGAGGCCACAGTATATGACCTTTTCAACAAGACTAAAGAGATAGGAATCCATTCAGACGAGCTTTGGGAATGGGGACTATAGGAAAACGAAAAGGAGGATTTCTGATGAAGCTGGATTACGAAGAGTTGGAGAAGGAGCTTGTGGGGTATCTGACGGAGGTCTTGCGTCATGATGGAATTGGTGTCGATACTTCAATCTTCGCTTCGGCAGTGGAACTCTTCAAATGTCTAATGGCGGAAGAGCCATTTCTTCCGCCACGATAGACCTTCTTGTTTGCCTGGTGATGCTTGAACTAATTTAAGCATGCTTTGAGAAACGCCATTCCTAATGGTGTTAGCGAGATGGGATCTAGGCTCCCAGACTTGCCTATAGGAGACGAACCAATTTGGATGACTTTCTCGAAGGAGCTGGGCCAGATACAGCCAAGACGGAAAAGGTTGTGCATGGAAAGCCAGTATTCATTGTCTGGGATCTCGGGTGACTCTTTAGTGATCTCTGTTTTAGAAAAAGATGTCACTTCTTCTCCCTCAGAAGAGAGGAAGAAAGAGTTAATTTTATCTAAAATGAGGGCATCTAATGGAGCTAGTTCTTTAAGGATGCCAATAAAACAAACTCTTACATTCTCAGACTCGAAATTAGGATCAAGGGCGTTAGCTAGGAGTCTTGACCATAAACGTTGTAAGTCCGGTTGATCCTCTATAGAGGCTGCTGGGTAGAATGAAAACTGAATTTTGTCGTTTAATAGCCTGTATTCGTCACTGCGTATGCCTCTAGCGTCAAGGAATTCTTTAGCCGCTAAGGCGATAGTTAGTATATGAATGTTCTTCCTGATTGCAATGTTAGGGAACCATATTTCTGCATCAGGGATGTATTTGTTCAGCATCTCTACCATTAAACCTTGGAGTGTCTCAATCTTGCTAATTGGGGTCATATCAGATCGCATTCAATATCACTTCTTTCTTAGGAGGTTTTTTATGTTGAAACTTGAAAGAATATTAACAGCTTTGGGCGCTTTTTCAATCTCAGTTGCTATGTTACCTATTTTGGTCCCTATTGGGATACTGAAGCTTCTTGCATGCGCTGCGAGTGGGCTTTACTCCGTTTTTACTGTTTTTATTGTCCAAGCTCTTGTTAGTGACCTTTTGGCGAGATCTTTGTCTATGTTGTCCTTAACAAAGACGGAGAAGGTTATATACACGTGGTTTTACTATACGGTAGGGCTTGGCAAGGAGATGGTCGCTTATAGAAAAAATATCGAGGAGCAAATAGCAAGGCAGAAGGGCAAGGGGTGCTGATATGAAGGATATCAAGGTGCTTTTCCCGATCTTTCTCAAAGACGAGGGGGATGGATCAGAGATTATCCCCCTCCCATGTGCTGGTATGGGATTGACCGGCATAAGGCTGGATCTCAAAGAGCAGCCGGATGGGCGGATCGAGCTCTACGATCCATCACATGAGAGCTGGGTTGGGGAAAGGAATAAGTAAGGGACAGCGTGTAGCGGCTACTCCTTTTCCGCCTTGCCTACCATGTCGGCCAGGTCGTCGAGAGTTTGTCTCGCCCTGCGGAGTTTTTCCTTTTCGGAGACAGCCTCTCCAGTGTACCGCCAATGGAGATAAATACAAGCAGAGATATGAAGGAGGTTTTTTTATGTCATTGGAACAGGCTATCGCCGATCGCATAGTGGAAGAAGCGGTCCCCAGGATCACTGCGGAGATAGAGCGGAAGATGCAAGAGCAATTGAACCTGAGGAGGGAGCCATTTCTAGATCGTTTGATCGATGCAAAGGAAGCGGCCATGTTGTGCGGAATAAAGCGGGGGACTTGGTATGACCTGGTCAAAGATGGATTTGCCCCTAAAGCCATATCTCTGTCTGAGACGTTGAAACGCTGGAGCCTCTCGGAGGTGATGGGCTACATCAAGCAACGCCAGGACTTGAGGGAAAGGGCGGTGTGTTGAGATGCCTTTTTTGATCTTAGTAGGTTTAGGTTTCCCTCTTTTTATCGTCGGAATGGCTTGTATGTATGTCTCTGGCTCTTGTGCTGAGGCAGAAAGGAGAGGTCGCAATGAGCGTCAATAGTGCTATGGACAGAATGTCGCTGGAGTTGGAACTATCCACCTTGAGGGAGGCATACTCCCATGCGACGTCAATCATCGAGGTGTTGACCGAAGAGAGGGACAGCCTGGCCCTGCTAATACCCCGGAAGGAACTTAGGGTAGCAAGAGATCTGGTGATGGCCCAAGAGAGGACCATCGCTAGGCTGATGGATCAGGTAGCCACCTTGAAAAACGAGAACTCTTCCCTCAGAGAGGACATGGCAGAGCTAGAGACTCGGCTCGGGGGCCTTGTATCGGAGGCGGTCTAATTGCTCAGGCGGTGTATCTACTGCAAGAACCTGATCGACCTTCGGAAGTATTACTACCTCGGCCCCAAATGTACCGACGTCTGTCAGGAGTGCGGCGAGAGGATCTTAGCCGGTCTGTCTCCCCTGGAACCACAGCTTCACTTTATGGACCTGGAGACGGCAGATAAAAAGTACCCACAAGGACAGGCGTCCCAGTGGGCGTAAGAGAAAAACAAGTTAGCGAATGGTCCAGGGAGTTGCCGCTCCCTGGACCCCAAGTATATCACAGGAGGGGATCTTCATGGGACAAACGACAACCAGCCCGATCAAGCCGGAAAAGAGGGTCCTCCGGGTCGCCAGGAAGGAGCATCGCTGTGACTGGTGCGGAGGGGCGATCTTCCCTGGCGAACAGTACGTCTACATGGAGTTCATTCTCCACGGTTCGGTGGACAGGAAATACCACGAAGACTGTTTTTCGGCCATGAAGCGAGATCCTGCTGTGAAGGCAGGGCAACACAGGCGAAAAGGGCAAGTCCGAGGCTGTACTGTAAAGGAGAGTGTGAAATGAGTGAATCCCTACAAATCAGAGACGAACGCTCCTTCGGCTATGCCCGAGTGGATAACGCCATCCTGGACGACGAGGCGATAGATATCTACGCCCAGTCGGTCTACGTTGCTCTGTGCCGCTTTGCCTCCAACGACGACAGAAAATGTTTCCCCTCGGCTGAGACCATAGCGGAGAAAGCTAAGTGTTCACGGAGGAAGGTCTTCGACGCCTTGGCTACTCTTGAAAGCCGGGGCTATATCCGACGTGAGCAGAGGATCGTCGATGGGCAACAAAAGTCGAGTATTTACCGCATAGTCGGTGCACCACATGCACTCTCGGTGTGCACCTCGTGCACCCCCCCCATGCATGACGTGCACCCCCCCAGTGCACCACGTGCACACGGAACTAGACCTAATGAACTAGACCTAATGAACTATAACCCCCCTATATCCCCCCAGGGGGACGAGGGCGAAGATCTCCCCTCGGAGGGGCAGGATCAAAATCAAGCCCAAGATCAAAACCCAACCCAGCCTCAGAGTCCAGATCCGACGGAGGCGAAGGACCTCCCGTCTCAGGTCGCTCTGGCCTGGAACAGGCTAATGCCTCATGCCCCACAGGTGAGGTTACCCCTGTCCCCTGCCCGAAAAAAGGCGATAAACGCCAGGGCTAGGGAGATCCCAGGGGCTAAGGATCTATCCTGGTGGGAGGGATACTTTGAGCGAATCAGGGCGATTCCACGGTTCAACGGCCTCTCGAAAGGGAGGTACGAGGGGCAGACTGTGAAGTTCAACACGGTGATACGCCCTAGCTTTGTGGACCAGATCATGGACGCTCCGGCGGTGGCAGAGGCTCCAGAATCTCCCTATGTCCAGCCAGCTATGGCGTGGCTCCGCAAGAACTACCCCAAGCCTGAGACGGTGGACGCTGAGGTTAGGGCGGTCCTGATGGAGCTGATGCCCCTGGGCTGTGACGACGCAAGGAAGACGGCGGTCTCGGCCAGGATGGTCAGAGAGCTGTCGGCCTACGTCAAGACCGATCAGGTCAAGGAGGGGTTCGCCCGAAACGCCGTTAACTGGCTCAGATCCATAGACTGGAGGTCAGAATCATGATGCCGGAACCAGCAAGAGCAGGAGGGAACATCGAGGAGGCCGTCAGGCGTTTAGCCCGTGCAAGAGGGGTTGAGGTCCCCTCCGTAGGGGATATCCGAAAGGGCTGGAACACGAGGATCTTGACTTACGTGAGGCAGCTTTATGGCCGGTCGATTGAGTGGCACCACCTAGTAGGGGCGCAGGATTACGACAACCCCGATTATGACCTGTACGTGGACGCCACCATAGGGCACGATCGCTGTATGGCCTGTAAGGACCCGTCCAGATGCCCGATGGAGGGACGCAAGGTAGAGATCTTCCAGTCTCGGTACCACCGAGGCGTTTGCTACAACGAGGATGTCTACGTGGCCGTCCGCCCGGCGAGGGCAAATTGCCGGGACTGGTGTCGCTGGGCCAAAGCCGAGTGGGACAAGCAACAGGCGGCGAAAGCGATGACTGTGAGCTCCATCGACGAGGGATTTTAGGAGGTCGTGACGATGAGCATATTAGATCTCAGGCGAACGTTGGCCGCCAGGGAATTGGAGCTAAAGGCCTGTTGCATCGATGCCCGAAGGTCTTGGCTTCGAGGCGAGATAGCTGATCTCAAACACCGTATAAGCGAGAGGCTGGCTGAAATAGAGCAACGACAAGAGGTGTTGTTCTGAGATGAGACATGGAGGGGGGCGATAGATATGCAGATAAACAGCTTAGATGGCGTGATGGAGACCCTGAGGACGTTGTTGATTGACCAGATAGCTGGGAACGTTGACAGGATGTACCAGGACGAAGAGACCATGTTTGACCCGCCGGAGTGGAAAGTGCCGGTAAACGTGACGATCGGAGATCATCGTCTTGTGGTGGAGACGGTGTTTGAAACGAACTTTGACGAGGACGACCTAGAAGATGGCCTCGAGGACGACTTTACCTTCGCCGTAGATAAGGCCCTCCGGTTCTACATCGACAGCCATGATGTTCTTCCTCTGTGCAGGTACACTAGGCTGTCCAAGGGGGCTGGTCTTACAGAAGACGACTTTGTGGCCGAGCTAGGCTCAGGCAGGTATTTTGATATCGTTTATGGCAGGAGAGATCTGGACAAAGAAGAGTATGCCAAGATGCTATCAGTGGTGAAGAGGAAGGCCATCGTCGGGGAAGCGAGGGGAGAGGAATGAAGAAAATTACCTGCTATACGGTAGTCGAGGGAACCGGCCCCAAGATCATTTCACAATATGTCAACGATTTGATCGCAGAAGGTTGGCAGCCCTTCGGCTCACTTTCCGATGGTCGAGGGCAAAAGTTTGCGCAGGCCCTCGTTAAGTATGAGGAATGAGAGGGAGCCTCATGACCACGTTAAAAGAAAAAAGGGAGCTCCTCTGGTGGTACTACCTGGAGGCTGGAGATAGGTCGAAAGCTCTCGATATGGCGATGGGAGACCCGGTATTTGCCTCTGCTTGTCGGGATAACCTTGGCCGGAACCTTAGGCTGATGGTGGGGAGAGGAGGCCCTGATAGGTACAAGAGGCACGAATGGACAAGGGAAGAAGAGGAGGTCCTTTTGAGGATGCTCCAGGGGAAGGGGAGAAAGTGTCGTTACGAGATCGCCGAGGAAGCTTTGAAGAACCCCCTCTTGGCTGGCTTGAACGCCACACAGGTGAAGTCAAAGCTAGCGGACCTGGAGAAGACAGGGGGAAGGCGGAGGAGAAAGTGTCTCCCCTGGGCCAAATGGGAGGCCGATGAGCTTGCCGCATGTGTTAAGTCTGCCGGATCTATCCCGAAGGGTGCAGAGGCATATATCAGCAAGCACCCCGAGCGAACGATAGCGGAGTGCGTGGCTAAAGCAGGGGGTAAGGCTTCGGGCGGGCAAGAGTGGTCAAGTGCCGAGGTGGATGATCTACTGCGGATGTCGGAAGGGAACCCGGTAATGTGGGCAGTGGCTAGGGAGTTTAGCCGCAAATACACTGGGAGGTCCACCCAGGCGGTCTACGGCAAGCTCTTCAAACTCAAGACTAGGCCGGACACTATGCAAGATTGGCGCATCCAGGACATAGGCAAGCATAACCTGGACCTGGCGGATCAGATCCTCAGCGAGCTTGATGAGCTTGCACGCTTTAAAAGCGAGGTAGCGTGATGAGCCATACGCCGGGACCGTGGTACGTAGCTACGAAACAAGATTGTGATGAGGAAGGGCACTGCGGTGAAAGTGTGTACGACAGGGGGAGTGGCGTGTTGGCCGTAATCGACGGAGAACCGGAGACAATCGCCACGCCATGGCTGGAGGCAGATGCCCACCTCATAGCCGCCGCTACCGACATGCTAGCGATGCTGGAAGAGCTCCGAGAGTGCGCCTATTGCTGGTGCGACTACGAGGTCCCGCTGGGGATCGTGGAGCGGCTGGATGAGGTTATTCGGAAAGCGAGGGATGAGGAATGAGCCATACACCAGGGCCGTGGGAGGTAGCTACGAAACAAGATTGTGACGAGGAAGGGTGCTGCGGCGAAAGTGTGTATGACAGGGAGTGTGGAGTGTTTGCCGTAATCGAAGGAGATCTTGCGACAGTTGCTACCCCTTGGCTAGAGTCAGATGCCCGGTTGATAGCCGCCGCTCCCGAGCTCCTGGAGGCCTTAGAGGAGATCATCGCCTCCAACCCCAGCATACTGGCGACGGAGAGGTCGGCACTCCGGTATGTACAGGCGGTGGAGAAGGCACGGAAGGTTATCGATAAAGCGAGGGGAGAGGAATGACGACCACCCTATGGATAGCATATACGCCGGGTTGGCCACCTCAGTTTTTCCCGACGGAGGCTGAGGCTATGGAGTCTCTACGCCAAGATCTCCAGGATGAGGGGGAGTGGAAAGAAGACGGTATACCCGGCTCGTGGGTCGGGAAGCTCGCCAAGAGGGCCAAGCTGAGGATAGTCAACCAATGCACCTCGCCAGGGAGGAAGTGCTTGTACCGAGATGGCAACGTCTGCCGATACATCGAGGTCGATCGTTCTAGGTATCGTAAGTGCTTTAACCCTCCTCACCCTCACCCATGGGTCTACACAAAAGTGGATGGAGTAGAGCACATAGCTGAGCTTGAGTTTGTGGATGCGGAGGAGGAGGAATGACACTCCGAGAGCTCCTAGCTGAGATGGGCGAGATCTACTGTGAGGCTTGTTGGGATGTCTGGGAGGATCGTCTATGACCCTCCTCTACACCTGCCCCCACGATCCCATGAGGCAGGCTCACGCCTGGAGCGAGCGGGATGCTGAGGTGGTGATAGGGTGCCTCAAGTGCCCGAAGGAGTGCCCGGGGCCGGGTCATGTTGTTGACCTCAACAAAATGGACCCCGACGGCGAACTATGGGAGGAGCTTAGGGGTGCTATATGATCCAGGATAGTGTTTACCGCCAGGTGATCGATCTCTTCGGAGCTGACCACCAGATGGATCAAGCGATCGAGGAGTGCGCTGAGCTTGTCGTCGCTATCAGGCACTATCGGCGTGGCAGAGCCAGCCTTTCCGACATAGCGGAGGAAATAGCGGACGTGGAGATCATGATGGCTCAGCTTAGGCACGTGGTTGGGGATACCCTCGTGGAGAGGGAGAAGGCGAGAAAGTTGGAGCGTATGCGGGGCTGGGTAGAAGGGGAATAGTGAAA
>NZ_FXBB01000013.1 GCF_900177735.1 Dethiosulfovibrio salsuginis
CTGTCGCCCCATTCGACTACACGACGGCATGTCGAGTATACGGGCTCAAATGGGCTCCGTCGGAACGATCTCTCCGAGGATTAGAGTTTTTAGAGATACCCTTAAGGGTTGTTCGGAAGGGAATAGGTATACCAGGAGGGCTCGACTCTCATAGAACCCTGCCCAGAGACCGGATTAGCCTGCACGACCTGCACAACTGCAACCGCAGGTCCGGCGGCTGGAGCCCACATATAGCCGTCTCCGAAGGGCATCAGGACCATAGGAGAGTTGTTTACCATGTAGAGCCAATCTCCTCTGGAATCCCTCACCACCGGATATCCATCAGCGGTCAGAAAGTAAGTGCCGTTATCCGATGGATCAGGGGCGGTATGTCCATCGTCGTAATCGGCTCTCGTTATGAGTACAGGATAGTTTCCGTAGGCAAAAGCCCCTGTAGAGAGGAGTAACGCCGCGATAGACCCTAAAAGGAATCGATTAAGTCTAACCAACATAACGGGACCTCAAAGGTTTATAGGAGCGATTCTACCCATCCAGAGATAGCCCCAGACCGGAGACTGAGAGGCTAACACAGAGGTGTCCGAGTCGTTCCACTTGAAGTTGTTCTGGTTAGCCATTCTCGTCAGTTCGTATACGTGACGTTTAAGGGTTTCAGCAGGAGACTCGCCCTCTCGGCAACGCATCTGATACCAGCTCTTGCCGGTCCAACCGTATATGACCTCAGGTTTGTCGCCCTTCCACGCAAGAGGGAGACGAGGTCTGTGCAGCACCGCCATACGATCGATCATTCTGCCCCATTTTGATACCACCGTGAAATTGTCGTTTGCCAGCCAGCCAGGCACGGAGGGAAGGACCGTAGCTTGAGGGGCAACCATCATCTGTGGCTCCATCATAACCGGTTGAGTCTCGGTCATCTGAGGCTGAACGACGGTCACAAGCTGAGGGACCGACATAGGTACCACCGATCCCACCACATAACCGGAGGCCAGATAGACCCCAGCGCCTCCCTGGACACCGTAAACCCAGTTTCCAGCGGAAGAGCGAGTTACCGGATAGCCGTCGTAGGTCACAAACCATCCAGCAGGCATATTGTAGGGCCTGTAGACGTAGAAGCTCATACCAGAGTAAGCTGGCTGGGTAACCAGGACAGGCTCGGCGATATAGTTCATACCGTAGGACGGAGCGGAAGACAGGCAAAGCACAAAAAGAGCGGAAAGCACGATATTACGCATAGCCTTATTCATTATGAATACCTCCCTGATAAAAATTGCGTTTTGAGAAAGGAAAAGACTGCCGCAAAAGCTGGTTTAACTGGCTAAAATCCAAACCCTCTTAATTGATTTATACTGCCTTGTGCCATTATATCATAACAGGGGGCCTTTAGTCTCTACTTATGCCCGAATAATGCAGGGATATGTTAAGACATTTTTCCACCTGGGAGATCCTTTTTTTTATACCGTCTAGGTTTACTTTCCAGTCGCTGTCCACCGATATCCGCTGGGCTTCCTGATCCATAAGAAATAAAGAGGAGATCATAAAATCCCTGGCAGAGTTGAGGTATTCCCACTCCTCTCCAGATAGTTTTGAAGGGGCTATAGCTAGGATACGGTTCCTCATTACCTGGAGCTCCTCCGTGCCCTCCCTCACGTAGGTGGCAAGGGATTCCACCGGAATATGGCCCTCCAGGAAAAACCTATAGCTCTGGACTATCTCTTGCCAAATCCTCTCGGCCTGCCCCCAAACGGACCGGAGATCGTTGTAGTACGGCAAATACCGCCTCTGGGCTACCGTAAGGCGAGGTGTTTTTATCCAGACTAGATCCCTATATCCCGTCTCCCTCAGTACCTCCAGCAAAACCGAATTTCCCATGAGGAGATCGTTTTCCAGGGCTATATCGAGAGCAGGACCTATCTCGACGATCGATCGACCATCCACCGATATCAATCGATCCCCTGTTTTGAGCCCCGCCTCGCTAGCGGGACCTCCAGGTACGACGGAGGAGACCGAGGTTCCCCAGGGCCCTGAGGAAAAATAGGCCCCGACCAGGACTCCGCTATCGGCCCTTAGAGGGCAGGGAAGAAAGATAGTTCCATATATTAAAAGAGAGGTTATCAGAGGCAAAACTCGTGTCATTTGACGTATGATCCCCCTTTCTGGTAAGCCAAAGGAGAACTTCCTCCGACAGGGCCTCTGGATCGGCTTTCCTTATGGCTATATTAAGCAATAGAGATGGCGAAAGGGCCTGATTGACCCTCCTCGGAAGTTCCTGACCGCCCTCTTTTCCCTCTGGATACAGGAAAAAACGGTACCTTATGTCGTCCTCAACGTAAGTTCTGACTATACGGCTTGTGCCCTCGTTCCAGCTGAGCCTAGTCATAGGATGGATCAAAGCCCTTATAGCCCCTATCATATCCTCTCTATCGTCGGAGACCAAAAGAACGTTGCCGTAGATGGAGAAGAGTATAGCGTCATGACCGGGAAATGCCACGGAGAAAACAGGGACTTCGTCCACGCTTTCGGACCTATCGACGATGGCGGACTCACCGAAAATAAAGCTAAGATCCTCAAGCTTACCCCTCTGCACGGAGATGGCTTTTTTCTGTGTCTCATTATCAAGGGAGTTCCAGTCCATACAGTACGCCGCAGAAGCAAATAGTACCGGCCCTCCCTCGTCGGGATAAAGGGCCACCGCTACCGAATCCACAGGAATTCTAGGGAAAAGGGAGAAGTAGCTCGGAGCTGAGCCTGCGACGTCCCTGTTTTCGGATACGTAAACGAAAAAAGGCCTGCCTTCAGGAGGCCTTGCCATCGCCATCATCGCGTTAAAGTTCTTGCCTCCCAAAGGCGTTGACGCTTTTTTTGCCCTCTCGCCCTGGAATACCCAAAGCCCAGCGACGACGACCGAACCAACCATAACGAAAATAACGAATCTAGCCCTGTTTTTTGGGGCCCATACGGCGCTAATCGGCAAAGCAAGAATATTTAGGATTTTGTTTACCCCTCCGAGAAGTCTCTTGACCATAGATACACCGCCGGTCTGAACTTCATCTTTTTTCAGGGCATCATCTTCGAGGTTATTTTCCATACGCTCCCCCTCCTCAAGGCTATCCCCGTAGGAACCATAAGTGATATAGTCATATTGTAGCCTAAAAATACGAGCGAGGTGATCCAAGTGAAGATATTAGCGTCTACTTTAGCATCTATTTTTATGATCCTAACGGCCTCAATTTCCTGGGGAAACCAATCCTATCCTGAGCCGAGTCACTCAAGATACGACGGTGGTGCCCTGCCAGCGTCGGGAGTTCCAGCCTGGACCTATGAGGCTGGAAACGGGATATCAGGCTCTATGACCTGGTCCGACGGAAAACTGTACTTCAGCGACGGAGGAGGCTATCTGCACTGTCTCAACGGACAGGACGGATCGGTTGTCTGGAAATCCCATTTCGATACGCTCCTCTACGGAGCCCCTCAGGTCGATTCAGGCGTCCTTTACGTGGGAACTGGGTCGGGAACGATATACGCCATAGACGCCAACACCGGCCAGGTCAAATGGAGCCGGTCCTTAGCCACTAACCCCTCTGAAATAACGTCCAGCGCCGTTGCGTCGTCGGTAGCGGTGTGGAAAAACAGGCTTGTGGTTTCCAACCTAGAGGGCTATGTGTTCTGTATCGACACAAACAACGGTGAACTTTTGTGGAAATTTAAGGCACCTAGAGAAATCCTATCGTCTCCGATAATAGTCGAGCCCTTCGTGTTTGTCGGCGATCATGCAGGAGGGTTTCACGCTCTAAACATAGCCACAGGAAAGAGGTCTTGGGGAGGATCCTCTGGAGGCCCCATAGACACGTCCCCCTCTTACTCCGATGGAGTCGTCTACTACGGAGGGTGGGACGGAGTGGTTCACGGGGTGCAGCTCAAGTCGGTAGTGCCCCTATGGCACACTAAGGGCGAGGGGGCTCTCACCACCGATATAGCCGTAAGAAAAGGCAGAGCCTTCTGGGGGACCGCAGCGGGAAAGCTATACGGACTATCCGTCGATAAAGGGCAGATCCTTTGGACCATAGATCTTGACGCTCCTCCTACCGCTTCTTTAGTGGCCACCGACAAGATCCTTTTCGTGCCAGGAGCCGCCGGAAAGGTGTTCTCCGTGGACTCTCAAAACGGATCTATCATGTGGACCTTTGAGGCTAGCGGCGATATTATGTCCTCCCCTGTAATAGCAGGAGGTTTTCTCTACGTAGGAACTATGGATGGATTGGTCTATGCTATCCGGTAAAGTGATAAAGGATCGATAATGGAAGATAGGTTGAAAAAATACATGACAGAGGCCCTGAAGGAAGCGGAGCTAGCCGCTTCCGAGGGAGACATACCGGTAGGGGCGGTAGTGGTGTGGAAAGATCAGGTCATAGGCAGAGGAAGAAATAAGCGGAGACTTCACCACGACCCCACCGCCCACGCCGAGATAGTCGCCATAAGAGAGGCAGGAGAGTTCCTGAAATCCTGGAACCTCTCGGACTGCGAGCTTTACGTAACTTTGGAACCGTGCCCTATGTGCGCCGGAGCCATAGTCCAGTCCAGGATAAGGCGGCTTGTCTACGGTTGCGCGGACCCTAAGGCAGGGGCGAGCGGAACCCTCTACGACATAACCTCCGACACCAGGCTCAACCATCGCTGTGAGACCCTATCAGGTGTGGAGGAAAACAGGTGCAAAAAGATCCTCCAGGATTTTTTCATCCTTTGCAGATCTAAACGCACAAAAAAAAGTCCTTCCTAGAGTAAGTCGTCTTGCAAAAAGACCTCTATGTAGGTATAATGTTTCATCATCAAGGAGGAGTGGCCGAGCGGTCGAAGGCGCTTGACTCGAAATCAAGTGAGGGGCTCTGCTCCTCCGTGGGTTCAAATCCCACCTCCTCCGCCATCATAATTCTTAATTAATCTGACAGCATAGCTGGCCCCCTGGAAAACCAGGGGGCTTTTGTTGTGTATCTGTAGACCTCTATCGAAAAGAATCCAGCACATCCAAAAAAGCGGGGCCGTAGAGCTCCAGTTTTTTGGATCCGACTCCCTCGATACAGCTGAACTCCCCTAGAGTGCTGGGCATCGCCTGGGCTATCTCCAGCATGGTGGAGTCGTGGAATATGACGTAGGCGGGGACTCCCTGGGCCTTTGCTAACTCCATTCTCTTTGCCCTCAAGGCCTCCCAGAGAGAGCCTTCCGGGAGGATAGCCTTTTCCCTGAGAGGTGATTTCGTCTTTATCTTGCTCATCTTGCTCGATTTTTCAGGGTCAAACCTGAAGAAGACGGGCCTCTCCCCTTTTAGGACCGGTTTGCTTTCCCGGCTGAGCCTCAGTCCGCCGTAGCCCTGAGGGTCCATAGCGACGAGGCCGAGGGCCAGAAGCTGCCTAAAAACCGATCTCCACCGCTTTTCGTCGAGGTCCTTTCCTATGCCGAAGGTCGATACTTTATCGTGACCGACCTCCAGGACCTTAGGGGTGCTTTTGCCCAACAGAACGTCGATGAGGTGCCCTGTACCGTAAATTTGGCCGGTTCTGTAGACGCATGATAGGGCCTTTTGAGCGTGAATGGTTCCGTCCCAGGTCGACACCGGATGGTCACAGGTATCGCAGTTGCCGCAGGGAACGGGGCAGCTATCGCCGAAGAAAGAGAGCAATGTCTTTCTTCGGCATTCGGTGGTCTCACAGTATCCCAGCATAACGTCCAGGTTTTGGCGATTTATCCTTTTGAAAGCCTGATCTCCGTCGGACATCTCGATAAGCCGGAGCTGCCCGGTCACGTCGGTCATACCGTAGGCCATCCAGGCATCGGCGGGAAGGCCGTCCCTCCCGGCCCTGCCGGTCTCCTGATAGTAGGCTGCTAGGCTTTTAGGCATATCCAGGTGGGCCACGAAACGAACGTCGGGCTTGTCTATCCCCATTCCGAAGGCGATGGTGGCCACCATGACGACTCCGTCTTCCTCCTGAAATCGTCGCTGGTACTCTCTCCTGCTGTCGCCGTCCATTCCTCCGTGGTATGCCATGGCGTCTATACCCTGAGATGAAAGCCACTGAGCGGTGTCCTCGGTCTTCTTTCTGGTCATACAGTAGACTATTCCCGAATGACCTATGTGCTTTTCCTTTATGAAGGCCAGCAGCTGACGGCGGGGGCTGTCCTTGAGGACAACCTGGTAGTTTATGTTAGGCCTGTCGAAACCGGAGACGAAGAGCTGACCTCTGGATAGGTCCAATCTGGCGATTATCTCTTTTCTGGTTATCTCGTCGGCGGTGGCGGTGACGGCTATCCTGGGAACATCGGGGAAAAGCCGTCCCAACGCTCCGAGCCTGAGATATTCGGGGCGAAAGTCGTGCCCCCACTGGGAGACGCAGTGGGCTTCGTCTATGGCTATAACCGAGAGCTTCAGCCGGGAGAGGAAGTCGATAAAATTCTCCTTCATAACCCTCTCAGGGGCGACGTAGAGCACGTCCAGCTCCCCTCTTAAAGCCGCCCGAGACACCGACAGAAACTCCTCGTAACCCATAGTGGAGTTCATGTAGGAGGCGTTTACCCCGTTCTGTCTCAGGGCTTTCACCTGATCCTCCATCAGGGCTATCAGAGGGGAGACAACCAGCCCCATCCCAGGTCGGGCGAGGGCAGGAATCTGATAACACAGCGATTTTCCCCCTCCTGTGGGCATCAGGACGAGACAGTCCCCTCCCGCCATGACGTGCTCTATTGCCTGTCCCTGCTGTAGCCGGAACTCGTCGTAACCAAAAACTCTGCGCAGAATATCCAAAGGGCTTTCCACGACCAGCCTCCTAACTTAAAAATACGAAAAAAGCGAGATCCCCGTGGGATCTCGCTTGATTGACAGTGGCGCGCCGGGCAGGATTCGAACCCACGACCTTCTGGTCCGTAGCCAGACGCTCTATCCAGCTGAGCTACCGGCGCACTATTGGTGGCGGAGAGAGAGGGATTTGAACCCTCGGACCCGGAACGGGTCACGCACTTAGCAGGCGCGCGCCTTCGACCACTCGGCCATCTCTCCACGCAACGGAGCATATTCTACCTATTAAGCCCCGATCTGTCAAGTACAATTGGCCCGATCAGGGCATATCCCTAAAAATGACTACCTAACTCTTTTCCTTCATTTTATCGGTTCCTTCGCATCCTCTGTGGGTTAGATAGAAGTGCGTCAAAAGGTTGGGTATAGCCTGTTTGGGTTATAATGGCAAAAAAGCAAACTATCCTGCCCTTCTAGAGGTAAATGTTATGGGAAACCCTTATTCCACAGGTAGCAGTGAATACCGTATTTTTGAGGATGCACTAGGTATATGCCCTCCCTGGGAGATTAAGGACGTCCGTTTAGATTTCAATTTGCCATGCCATAATCTCCTAAGATATTCTCAGAGAATTACCCCGCTTTAAAAAATTCCCTTACGATTCATCCTGTCGAACATCCAGTCGACAAAAGCACGGAGAAAATTGCCCTCGCCGAACTGGAGGACCTTTTCGGGAAGATGTTCGTTTGACGGCGGTACACTAACCCCTCCCTGACGAAAATAAATTGCGAGTATAAATAAAACAGGCCACGGCTAAACACCGCAAATCTCCCTATAGTACGAAAGAGAGCCCTGGATTTTCCCTCTAAAGGGAGGATCCAGGGCTCTCTTGTTAGATTGAAGAGATACGTCGTTTTTTACTGTTCTGCGTCGGGACTGACTTTATCCACCGAGACCGCTGTATCCTCAGCCTGCTCCTGTGGGAAGATAGAGGGATCAAGGATTTTTACTTTGACCTTCTCGGAGATCTCGTCCAGGAAGGCCCTCTGGAGGTCCTGTTGCTTCTGGCCTAACACCATAGAGCTAAGCTGCTCTTTAGCCTCGGCGAAGTCGGTCACCTCTTTATCCCTGAAACCGGACCGATAGAGAACCAGGAAATCGTCGCTAGCCATCTCGACAGGCTCGTAGTAGGTTCCATCGTCCATGGAGACTACAAAAGCGAGGTTCTCGCTGATAGAATCCTTCCTCAGGAAGGTGAACTTACCGTCCTCTGTGTACCCTTTAAGGTCCTCGGACGTAAAGCCTCCCATAACGTCGCTCCAGCTGTCCCCCGCTACGAGAGATTCATAAGCCTTATCGGCGTTTTCTCTGGAGGAGAATTCGGCAGCCATGACCTCAAATCCCTCAGGTGCGGTAAACACGAAGTCTTTAAGGTTATCGTAAAGCTCCTGAAGTTCTTCATCTGTTACCACCGCAGCTGCGGAGGCTTCGTTGAGAAGCATCTGCTCGGATATCTGACCCTCCAGCTGCTTTCTCAGGTTTTCCATGGAGACTCCGCTCTCCTTCAGGTACTGCTGGAAGGCCTCTTTGGTGGGGAACTGGTCGGAAATCTCCGCTACAGCTTTATCCAGCTCCTCTTTAGAGGGCTTTATCCCCATAGCCTTTACCTGTTTGTCCAGGGCCTCTCTGATAACCATCTGATCCAGAACCATACGGTAGATCATAGGTATATCGGAGGAGGTTATGTCCTTTACACCAGCGCTATCGACGTAGTTCTGGGCGTACTGGATCATCTGACTGAACATGACTTTCTTGCCGTCTATCTCGGCAACAGCGTAATCCCCGTTGCCTCCGCCGCTCTTACCTCCACCGCCAACCCCGTACATAAGGGGGATCGCCAGCACGAAACACGCGAGGAAAAACACCAAGATCCATTTTACCTGTGTACGAAGCGTCCTTAACATCAAAATAAACCTTCCCCTTTCATATCGATGAAACCTATAATGTCGTCTATTACATCAGGGTATTGTATCACAGCCATAGGTACATGGAAAAACGCACCTACACTTCCGATAGAGAATCGCCTATTTTACCTTCGGTGACCAATGGGACCGAAAGGGAGGCCGCTGACTCCATTATATTCTGAAGAGATCTCATAACCTCCTCCCGATCGTCACAGTGGCATTCGCAAACTATAGAGTCGTGTACCTGAAGGACCATCTCCCCTCCCTGGAGGGATCTGTCCACCTCTATCATGGCCTTTTTGGCCAGATCCGCGGCGGTTCCCTGTATAGGCGAGTTTATGGCGACCCTTTTCATATGGCCTTTGTCCCTGGCGTTGCCTGTTTCAACCTCGTTCAGAGGCCTTCTCCTGCCGAGTAAGGTCTCGGTGTATCCCGAGGATATAGCCATATCGGAGCTTTTAGTCATATAGGCCTCGACTCCCGGCAGGGCTTTGAAATATCTGGACATAATATCCTTCGCCTCGGCCTGGCCGACCCCAAGCCTTTTGGCCAACCCAAAGGCACTCATGCCATAAAGAAGGCCAAAGGCCACCATCTTGGCGGATCTACGAAGCTCCTTTGTCACCAGAGAAGGATCGAGGCCAAAAACCATAGCAGCGGTCTCGGTATGGATATCCCTGCCCTTTTCGAACACCTCGAGGAGCCTAGGTTCTCCCGATATATGGGCGAGAATCCTCAGCTCTATCTGGGAGTAGTCCGCCGCGACGAAACAACGGTCCTTGCCTTTAGGCACCAGACACTTGCAGATCCTCTGGGACCATTCGCCGTAAACCGGCAAATTCTGCAAGTTAGGATCTCTGCTGCTCAGCCGTCCGGTTCCAGTCGTGTCCGCCTCAAAGGTACTGTGGATAATTCCGTCCCTGTCCGCTTTCAGGAGAGGAACGGCAAAACCACTGAGCATTTTGGATATCTCTCTATGCTCCAGGAGCAGTCTAGGGATCTCGCTCTGTTCTATCGAGAGCTCCGCCAACTGCTCCAAAACGGTGACGTCGGTGGAATAGCCTGTTTTGGTCTTTTTTATCGGAGGAAGCCCTAGCCTGTTGAAAAGAAGCTCTCCCACCTGTTTAGGGGAGTTGAGGTTTATCTCCCCCGCCATGGAGGATATATGTTCTGAGATCTCCTTTATCCTGGCCTCCAGGTCGACTATGACTCCCTCCATCCCGCCTCGGTCTATGGCTATGCCTCTTTTCTCCATTCTGACCAATACGGGAACCAGCGGCAGGTCGAGGCTACTGAGAAGGCCGGACAGGTTCATCTCAGAGAGGCTTTGAGAGAACCTATCCTTTAAGCTCCAAAGTTCGGCTGTCTGGCCTATCATGGAGGAGGGAACCTGATCCCCTAGAATAGTCCATAGATCGTGAGAGCTTCGATCAGGGTGGAGCAGATAGTCCACCGATCTCAGATCCCAGATCTCAGGACACCTATCCCCTATTATCGACGAGGCAAAGAGCCTTTTGTAGTCGGAGGTTATCAGAGATTTACGGGACAAAGCCTCGATAACCTTATCGGGCAACCTATCGCCCTCCCAATAGCGACCGGTAGGGTCGCACAGGGCTATCCTCTCAGGTCTTACGTCCATAGGGTATTCACCGGACCAGATCGAGTGAACCGCCAATTTCTCCGATTCCATCAGAGATTCGAGAGAGACGGGCTGGAGCGAAAGAGGGGATAAAGGCGATACGCAGGGGACATCCGGTTCGAGCTCCATGGTCTCCCAGACCTCCTCCTCTATCAGGTCGGGAAGGATCTTTTCCAGAACCTTCATGCCCATATCCCGACAGAGGGACATAAATCGCCCTCTATCCGCCAGGACCTCCGCCCCCTCGGGGATGCAATCGGAACAGAGGGTGGTCAGCACCAGAGATTTTCTGACCAGATCGGAGTTTTCCTCAAACTTCTTCCTCTGGGAGGGGGTTAAACCGTCGAGGTTTGCGTAGATTCCGTCAAGGGACCCATAGGAACTAAGCAGCCGTCTCGCCGTTTTATCCCCTATCCCCGGGACACCAGGAACGTTATCGGCGGTGTCTCCTACCAGGGCCAGATAGTCGGCCATCCTCTCCGGTAGAAATCCATACTCCGAGATAAAGGTGTCTCTATCCCACGATTTGAAGCTGGTGATGCCCTTTCCAGGCCTTACCACTGTTATCCCTTCGTCCAGGATCTGTAACATATCCTTGTCCGAGGTTACCACCAATACCGGAGTCCCTCGAGAGGCCATTTCCCTGGCCATCGCCCCTAATACATCGTCCGCCTCCACTCCCTCTTTTGACAGAACCGGTATTCCTAGAGCATCGATCATGTCTTTGAGTATAGGAAGTTGAACCTTAAACTCCTCGGGGGTAGGCTTCCTGCCCGCTTTGTACTCTTTGAACATCTCGTGCCGAAAGGTAGGGCCTGGGGCATCGAAGACGACCGATAGGGAGGTCGGCTTCCACTGTTTTTTCAGCCTCGCCATCATGTTGAAAAAGCCCACTAATGCGTTAGTGGGGGTTCCGTCAGGGGCGGTAAGCTCCGGCACGGCGTAAAAAGCTCTGTAAGCCAGGCCGTGCCCGTCTATAAGCATTACAGGACCACTCATATATATCCTCCTCGTTTGATGTATAATCTCTCCTTGACGCAGGTAATTGTACCTCTTGTAGGGGCTGTAAGACACCCCTGGCAGGAGTAAACCTATTGCAGGAGGAAAAAACATGAAAAAGACGAGAGTGAGATTTGCTCCCAGTCCCACCGGGGCACTTCACATAGGGGGAGCCCACACAGCCCTGTTCAACTGGCTCTGGGCCAGGCACACAGGAGGATCATTTATCCTTAGAATAGAGGACACCGACAGGGCCAGATCCACAGAGGAATACGAGCAGACCATCATGGACGGGATGAAGTGGATGAACCTGGACTGGGACGAAGGACCGGACGTAGGGGGAGACTACGGCCCCTATCGCCAGGCGGAAAGGCTTGACCTGTACGGAAAATACGCCGAGGAGCTTCTGGAGCAAGGCAAGGCCTACAGGGACGGAGATGCCATTATCTTCAAGGTTCCCCTCGGGGAGGATATAGGCTTCCAAGACGTAGTTTACGGCTCTATAGAGGTTATCAGCGACTCCCTAAAAGACGGCAGGACCGGCGAGATGAAGGATATCGTCCTCATAAAGAGCGACGGAATGCCGACCTACAACTTCGCAGTGGTGGTAGACGACCACCTCATGGAGATAAGCCACGTCATAAGAGGAGAGGACCACATCTCTAACACCCCTAAGCAGGTCCTGCTCTACAAGGCCCTTGGCTGGGAGCTTCCCCAGTTCGCCCACCTGCCGATGATTCTGGGCAAGGACAAGAAAAAACTCTCAAAGAGACACGGGGCCACCAGCGTCTACGATTACAGGGACATGGGCTATATGCCCGACTCTGTATTCAACTTCCTGGCCCTCCTGGGCTGGTCTCCCGCCGGAGACAGGGAGATATTCGGAAGGGATCTGGCCATAGAGGAGTTTGAGTTAAAAGACGTCAACAGAAAGCCCTCGGTGCTCGATATGGACAAGCTCAACTTCGTCAACCAGGGTCACCTCCATGCCCTGCCTGTGACGGAGAAGATCGCCATGCTCAAACCCTTCTGGGAGGAGGCGGGGGTGGATCTGTCCAAGCTTGAGGAGAGCTACATGGAGAAGGCCTTCGACATGATGGGAGGCAGGGGAAGGACGGTAAAGGATCTGGCGGAGTTCACCGACTATTTTCTCGACTTCGCTCCTGTCACCAAAAGGTATAAAGGGGACGTAGACGATAACACCAGAAAGACCCTCAAGGGTTTTTTCTCCGGTCTTGTCGCCCTGGAAAGCTGGACGGCTACATCGATGGAGGCCTTCGCCAGAGACTGGACGGCAGCGAACGACGTCAAGCTGAAAGACGTCGCTATGCCTATGAGGTTCGCCATCACAGGACATAAGGTGAGCCCAGGCATATTCGAGCTAGCGGAGTTTTTAGGAAAAGACGAGATACGTCGCAGGCTTGAGCACTTTAACTTTTTATAAGAAAAGCCGGAGACCTCTTTAAGGTCTCCGGCTTTTCTTATAGTGTCACCGTCTTTTTCTCTATGGCGTCTTTAGGGCATTTTTCCTCGCACAAGCCGCAGGCGACGCATTTTTCCGGGTCAATTACGTGTTTTTCCTTGACCTTGCCCTCTATCGCCTTGGTGGGACATACCTTAGCACAGATGGTACAGCCGACGCATTTTTCCTCTATGACCGAATAGACCTCTTTCTCCACCGGCCCCTTGGTCTCCGGGACCTCGGGAATCTCTCCCTCTCGGTAGGTCCACTCCTTCTGGAATGGCTTTCTTTCCGCCTTACCTGAATCCAGGGTGACGTTTGACTTTCTGTCGTAAGTCGATATGGCGAAGTCCTGGGTCATGGTAAGAGCGTCCACAGGGCAGATGTCGTTACACTGGGCACAGAAACAGCAACGGTCGTTATACACGACGATCTTTTTAGGCTCATCGGGAGACCGGTGTATGGCGTTTGCGGGACATACCTTTATGCACATTCCACAGCCGATACAGGTGTTTTTATCGTAACCCACCTTACCTCTGAAACGGCCCCACGTCTCGACGGGATCGTTGAGGGATATCTCTCCCTTTCCCGCTGCCTCTAACGCTCCGGTAAGATCGTCGGGCATATGATCCACAGGATAGGGGTTTGTGAAACACCGACAGAAGAGATGGCGAATAATCTGCACGGACATCCAGTTAAGCATCACGTCACCTCCTACCTGAGAAGCACATCTACGGAAATAAGGATCATCCCCGCAAGGGAAAGGGCACCGACCTGAGCCCAGTAAAAACGGGAGGCCTGCCAGATCTTAAGCCGGCCGAAAGCGGTCCTCAAAAATGTTACCCCAAAGACCGAGACCATAAAGACTTTCGCCCAGAACCACGGGAAGTCCACCAAAGCCTTCAGCCCACCGGATAGGCCCAAAGCCCCTCCCAGGGAAAAGGGGAAAAACAGGCTGACCACTAAAGCGGATATAGCGGCACATTTTAGGTTGAAGGCCACGTGAAGCAGGGCCAGGTTCACCCCGGAGTATTCGACGGTGACCCCTTCCAGTATCTCCGTCTTGGCTTCGGGGATATCCATAAGCCCCTTGCCTGTCTCCCCTGGAATGACCGTAAGAAGGGCTATAAAGAGGCAGATAAGCCCCAAAAAGCCCGCCCTGCCCGCCATCGACCAGATCGACGTGGCGACGTAGGTCTCCAGGGAGAAGGGATGTCCCGGTATCCCCATACGGTAGACAAACCAGGCAAGTGTGGAGACCACCACCGCAAGAGGAAGCTCGTAGCTCATCATGAGGACCATCTCCCTCTGAGCTCCTACGTTAGCGATAGGGGAACCGCTGGCAAAGCCGCCGATGGCGACGGCGACCCCAGAAAGGCTCAGGAGATAGAGGACGAGGATAAGATCCCCTCTACCGCTGAGAACAGGAGGGATCGATCCTATAGGGATGTAGAGAAACACCATCATGGTGGCGACCATAGCCACCACCGGGCCACCGTGGAAGAACACCGGATTTGCCCACCGAGGCACAATATTCTCCTTGCCCAACAGCTTGAGGATATCGTAGACAGGCTGGAGCAGAGGGGGGCCCATACGACGCTGCATTATAGCGTTGAGCTTCCGGTCAACTCCCTCGAAGAGGACCGCTAGGACCGTCGCCAGGAGCATAAGGGCAACTCCTGCCACCGTTCTCATGACAAAGCCTAAAATCATGATCCCATCATCCTCCTCGTCCTGTCGGTCTTCTCCCTGCACAGCTTGAGCAGGTCGGCCTTGGTTACCACCGATCTGGTTCCAGCCCCTTTGTCGGAAAGGACCATCCTCTCCATACAGGAGATACAGGGATCCACGCTGTTTATTATAAGAGGTGCGTCGGCAAGCTCGTTGCCTCTGAACATAAGAGGCCAGGAGACGGCGTTACTGTAGGTTGGTGCTCGGACCTTCCACCAAAGGACGTTCTCCTGTTGGGCCTTCAGTCCGACCACGTGGGTATCGTCCCCTCTTGGGGCCTCTATACAGCCGTATCCAACTCCCTCCGCCTTTTTGAGGGTCATGAGAAGCTTGTTTACCTTGGGCTCGGAGGTTATATCTCCCTCAGGGAGGCCCTCAAGTATCTTCTCAAGGATATCCAGAGACTGAAGCACCTCGTACACCCTGACCAAGAAACGGTCGTAAACGTCGCCGTGGACCTCACCGGTGTAGTCCTGAGGCACGATAGGCTCGACGGGAATATCGCAGTAGGCGTCGTAGGGATTGGACCAGCGGATATCGGTCCTGACGCCGCTTCCTCTGGCGGTAGGGCCTAATGCACAATACCTTATGGCCTCCTCGGTGGTGAGAACTCCGACGTCCCTCAACCTGGCCTTGACCACCGGGTCGTTTATGGCGGCCTCGTAAAAAGAACCGAACTCGTTTCTGTAGTAGTGGATCATATCCCATACCGTACGAGCCACCTCAGGGGTGATATCCCACCTCACCCCTCCCACGGTGGTAACGGCGTAGTTGACCCGGTTTCCCGTCAGGGCCTCCAGGACGTCCATTACCTTCTCCCGAAGCATCATGCCTAGGTGAAAGGCGCTGTCGAATCCTATGGTATAGCAGGCCACACCGGACCAAAGAATGTGAGAGTGGATCCTCTCGAGCTCCAGGACCATAGACCGGATGTACTGAGCTCTGGTAGGAACCGGTATATCAGCGGCGTCCTCTACCGCCTTTACGAAGGCTATGGCGTGACTGAAGGAGCAGATACCACATACCCTCTCGGAGAGGTATATGACCTGGATGGGGTTTCTCTCCCTGGCCATATACTCCACACCCCGGTGGATAGCCCCAGGGCGGATCACGGCGTTCTTTATGCTCTCTCCCTCTATGTCCAGCCAGGCGGTTATAGGCTCTTTAAGCCCTACGTGAACCGGACCGATAGGGAGCTTGTAGGTTTTTGTCTCGCTCATGACGTCCTCCTAGGAAAGCTCTTCAACCAGGTCGTCGCCTGGGGCGGTCTCGTCCCTGCGCCAGGGAAGAACCTCTCTGTTCCAGTCCTCCGGCAGGAACACCAGGCCCTTGTTGGGGAGGCCTATGTGATCGACGCCGAACATCTCCTGGATCTCCCTCTCGCTGTACTCCACCCCAGGGATCCGGCTGAACAGCGACGGCACCGAAAGGTCCGACTTAGGGATCTTCACGCATACGGTGACCGGAAGGGACTTTCCCCTTCCTACGGAACGGTATAGGGCGAAGTGGTAGTAAAGAACCACGTACTCCCCTTCGTCGTCACCGGAAACCACGTGAAAGTGGGGAAAATCCAGCTTCCCAAGCTCGTCCACCAGGTCCAGAAGCCTATCCCTTTCTACGGTGAACCAGAGATGGCGACCGGTGACTTCGCCGGAGGAGCCCTGGGAAAAGTCCCTTATGTCGAAGTTGGAGACCGAATCGCCAAAAAGGGACTCAAGTCTCTCCGCTATGCCCTCCGCCTCCAGGACGACTTTATCTTTATGGATATAACATTCCATGGATCAAGCACCTGCCTTCTGAAGAAGCTCTTTTCTCCGTGCCTCTAGCTTCAGTACCGCTTTTGCCGCTCCCTCTATGATGGCTTCAGGCCTGGGAGGACAGCCGTGGACGTAAACGTCCACCGGTATCACCTTATCCACCGGCCCCACCAGGTTGTAGGACTTAAAGTAGACGTCGCCGGAACAAGCGCAGTTGCCTATGGCTATGACCACCTTAGGATCGGGGATCTGTGCGTATATCCTCTCCAGCTTGGGCTTCATAAACCGGGTAACAGGACCGGTCACCAGCAGGACGTCGGCGTGACGAGGTGTACCGGTGAGCTTCATGCCAAACCTCTCTATGTCGTATCTAGGGGAGACGGTGGAGACTATCTCTATGTCGCAACCGTTACAAGATCCCGAGTTAGTGCAGAAGACCCAAAGGGACTTGGGCATCACCTGTAGCATATTCTCAAGTTTCATACTAAGTCCCTCCTAAAGGATAGCGATGATCAGAACTATGGCGGTGGTCATGACGAACCATCCTACGTACTCGGACATATTCCCCGAGTGAAACGCCACCATTCGATCGTAATAGGGCTTAAATGCCTTCCTGAATCCCCAGTAGGACGAGCTAGCCGGTACGGTAACCTCTTCAGGATCGTCGGGAATATCGTTTCCAGAGAAATATATCTGGTCCTGTTCGGTGCCTTTTTTGTAGTCCTGACGACCTTGAGATCTGAGCCAGAGGGATATTCCGAGGGCTATGAGGAAAAAGGTTATCCAGCTTCCGAAATCCCAGAAGCCAAACCCTGTAAATATACTTCCGAACATCACAGAATACCTCCCATCACGGCACCGATGTAAGCCCCTTTGTCCACCAGTGCGGCGGCGGCGGGCTCTATCAGGTTAGAAACCACCCAGGTTGGAAACAGCGACAGCCCCAGTATCACGACGGTTATGACCACCATGCCCGCTATCATAGATCCAGGCACCTCTCGTACCTTCTTAAGCTCGGTCCTCTCAGGCCCCAAAAAGGCGCTCTGGAACACCTTGACGAAGGAAGCGAGGGTAAGGATCGACGTCACCAGTGCCACCACAGTCAGAGCGGGATGGACGGCGAAGGAGGACTGATAGATCATCAGCTTGGATACGAACCCGTTGAAAGGCGGCACACCGGAGATAGCGGCGGCGGAGATGAAGAACATCACCGTGGTAACCGGCATCCGTCTGGAAAGGCCTCCCATTTTGTCCAGATCCCTGGTTCCGGTCACGTAGTAAAGGGCACCGGCACCTAAAAAGAGCATCCCTTTGTACATCATGTAGTTGACCATGTGGAATATGCCCCCTTTGATGGAGGCCATGCCGTAGTCCGCCATCTCGCTGGGGTTCCCTAGGGCCAAAAATCCCACGCCGAAAGCCATGAGCATGTAGCCCACCTGAGAAACCGAGTGATATCCAATAAGCCTCTTTACCTCGTGCTGGACCACCGCCATGGTTACCCCGAAGAACATGGACATCACCCCGAGGACTATCAAGGTCCAGGATATGGCGGGCAGGGCCATGGTAGATCCGAACACGGAGAAGAGGATCCTGCATAGGACCACCAAAGAGGCCTGGCTGACCACCACCAGGAGGACTGTCACCGAGGAAGGAGCCTCAGCGTAGGCGTCGGGCATCCACATATGCATTGGGAAAGCACCGCATTTCATCGCCAGAGAGACCACCAAAAACACCAAAGCGATCTTTTCCGGCAGTCCGGCCTGAAGGGAGTTACCTATAGCCGCCATATTGAGCATATTGTATCTGCCGTACAGGAAACCCACCGCCAGAAGGACCATCATGCCAGCAACCTGAGAGAGGAGCATATACTTAAAGGAAGCCTCTATAGACTCAGGACGATCTCTCCAGTAGGCTATAAGTCCAAAAGAGGCCGCCGAAGCTATCTCCAGGAAGACGAAGAAGTTGAAGAGGTCTCCCGTCAGGACCATGCCCAGCATCCCTGCGGTGAGGAGGAAATAAAGGGCTACGTACCAGTTTTTGCCGGAGAAACGATCGACGAACTTGATTCCGAAAAGCACCCCCGCCAGAGAGGCAAAACAGCCTATCACCGCTATCAGGGCGTTGAAGGCATCGACCTCCATTATTATTCTGACCGGATATGCAAACCCCATAGGAAGGGTCAGGTTCCAGGAGGTCTCTCCCATGACGTAGACCATTATGCCCTCTCTAGCTACCTCGAAAAACAGAAACAGGGACAAAGCGGTGAGTATCAGAGACACCAGAACGGACCAGATAGACCGGGCCCTATTGCCCCCTAACGCTACGATAGGCGTACAAAAAGCCCCTAAAAGGGGAACTGCCAGCATCAAAGCGGGCAGATGAACGGTCCAGTTCATCCTCTCAACCTCCTGATCTCTCTTACGTCCAGGGTTCCGTAGTGCCGGTACAACATGACGATCAACGAAAGCATGAGGGCCGACGAAGCGAAGGCTATGACTATAGCGGTAAGGGTCATGGCCTGAGGTGTGGGCAGGACGAAGACGTCCACCGGGCCAGGGAGAAAGTGTATAGGAATATCCCCGTTAAAACGGTACCCCAGCGCCACCAAAAACATGTTGGCGGCGGACTCCATGAGGCAGACCCCTATGGCTATCTTGATCAGGTTATTCTCGACGATAACCGAGATAAGCCCCATCAGGAAAAGCAGCCCTACCACGAAGAAAGGTAAATTAGCTATCATAGCCCGTCTCCTTTTCGCTATTCTCGGACACGTCGGTCATCATCCATCTGAACATGACTATGAGTATGATAGTCAGCGCTCCAGCTACCTCTATCCCCACCGCCAGGTCCATCAGACCGATGTTCCCCGAGAAGGGGATTATGCCGTGAGTGGAGTTTACCGCCACATCGTGAGGAATGGAGAGGAAGTTATACGTAAACGTCCCATGTTTTATGCCACCTATCCCCAGAAAGATAAACAGAAGCAGGCCGAAGAACATCAGGGCCCAGTAGACCGACAGCTTCACCCACTCTAAGACCTTTTTGCCTCCGTGGGCGACGAGAAGCAGGGCCATAAAGGACGCCACGATAGCTCCTCCCTGGAATCCTCCCCCAGGGGTGATGTCGCCGTGAACGATTACGTAAACCCCAAATATGACCAGAAACCAGGCAAAAAGGTCACAGACCGTCCTCGCTACTATGGATAACGGTTTCAAGGCCTAATTCCCCCCTTTTCTAAAAAGAGCCACCACGGAGCACAGGGCGGTGAAAAGAACCGCCGACTCACCTAGGGTATCGAAAGCTCGGTAGTCAAAGACTATGGAGGTGACTACGTTCTCCGCCGACCGATCCTCCAGGGCGTGGGTAAGATAGTATTCGTCCATCTCCACCGCATTTGGCTTTCCAAAAGGATGGATCCTATCGAGCCCTGTCATAGCGATTCCTCCCATGACCAGAGCCGCCGCGACGAAAAGGGCCTTCAGCTTCATTTCCGCCCCCTCCTCTTTCTCTTAAGACGATCTACGCCGAAAAGGGCGAACAGAAACACGGTAGTGTTAAGGGCAGCTCCAATTCCAGCCTCCGCTATAGCTACGTCGGGAGCCTGTAGGATGTAGAACTCCAGGGAAAGCAGGAGACTGAAAGCCCCAAGGCTTATCACCGAGTAGAGAAGGTCCCTGAACCAAAGGGCGTAAAATCCGGTCACAACCAGTAGGACCAGGTTCATAACGTGAAAAAAGGTCATCTTTCAATCCCCTCCTTTAACAGTCTCTCATCTCTCTCCGCCAGACTGTCCACCACAGCGTCCTTAGGGAAGGCCTTGCTTCTGTGGGCCGCTCTAGCCAGAACGTGGGCTCCGGTGGCGTTGCTTATGAGGAGGGCGATAACGGCTATCACCACGTGAACCGCCAACACGGAGAAACGGACCTCCCCTGACTGCAACCTCCTTATGACGGCGTAGAGGACCACCCCGAAGGCCAGGGACATGGTACCGAAGGTAGTACACTTGGTGGAGCCGTGCATCCTGGTGTAGACGTCAGGAAACCTGTACAGAGAGAACGTCCCTAAGGTGTTGATCAAAAGCCCTAGGAGAATGAAAAGGATCGGAAAAACATACCAGCCCACGTTATTTCCCCCTTTCCTCTATGTAACGGGCTATGAACATGGTACTCACAAAGGAGAGCCCGGCGTATACTATAGCGATATCCACCATGACCACCGACTCGAAGTGAACCGCCAGGACGATCATGACCCCGATAACCAAGGTGTTTATGGCGTCCAAGGCGACAGCTCTGTCCGCACCGGTCGGTCCCATTATGAGCCTGCCGGTCATGAGGATAATGAGAAGGACCATAAACCCCGCAGCGAAACCGAAAAAACCGATCATAGTCATTCCGCTAACCTCCTAGCCCAGTCTCCAAAGGAACCGTAGACCGCCTCCCCTGAAGGGTCTTTATCGGTCACGTTTATCCAATGGACGTAGAAAACCCCGCTGTCCTCCTCCACGTCGACGGTCAGGGTCCCCGGTGTGAGGGTTATAGCGTTGGCGAGTAGGGTCTTTGACATATCCCCTGTAAGGCCGGTATCGACCTTGACTATCCCCGGTTTGATGTTGCCGGTGATTATCCTTATCGCCACGTCGATATTGGACTTTACCATGGCCACTATGAAGGGACCGAACATAAAGTAGAGAAAACCCAACCACCTCATGGGGTTAAGCCCAGACCATCCAAAATGCCTGGCGTTGCTGCGGCTTCTGACGGACAGGGCCAACACCGTGGATATGATGAGAGCTATTCCGTACTCAAAGGCCGGTATCGGCTCCCCTGACCACACTAGCAAAAGGTACATCAAAAAGGAGAGTACAAAAACGAACACTTAAACACCTCCTCAAAAGGATAAGGCATCCTATGCCTCTTTACGTCGACCTCTCAGACTTTTATACAGCCTGACAGATCAAAAGTAAAAAACGTTCATGACTTCACATTCCCCCTAAAATCACCACCTATTGCCACACCTCTCGCAGCCCCAAAGAGGGGCCTCGCTCTCCGGGCAAGCCCCTCCGTAGAGAGCCTCCCCCTTCTCCACCTTATAAGCCAGATCGAAAGGCAGGTATCCCCAATATACCGGCAATACCGCCCTATCACCACAGAACGGACAGACTAAAAGTTCCCCATCCCCCACAGTGAACGCCCCCTAACTTGGTCTATGTAGACATTATACATGGAACTACAAAAATCTGGGACCGAAAATAGCCCTTTTGATTTTATGGCGATAGCTATGATATGCTCTTGCGGTTTTATCATACTAGAGCATAACCCAGGAGGAATCGACGTGACCGACGAGATAAAAAGTGCCAATCGTTACAGGTGGGCGGTATGGGGATCTATGGTGCTGGCTTACATGGTGGTCTTTTTCCACCGTCTGGCCGCAGGGGTTGTGAGGGCGGACATAACCGAGGCTTTCGACCTAAGCCCATCGGCCTTCGGCAACATGGCGTCGGCGTACTTTTACGCCTATATGGTGATGCAGATCCCCGTCGGAATGATGGCCGACTCCCTGGGAGCCAGGATGACCGTCTCCATCGGTATGCTCCTAGCGGGGACGGGATCGGTGGTTTTCGGCATGGCCCCCACTCCCTTTTGGCTCCTGGCGGGAAGGTTTATGGTGGGCATCGGGGTCTCCACTGTGTTCGTATCCATACTTAAGGTGCAGTCCCAGTGGTTTAAGGAGAGGGAGTTCGGAACCATGTCGGGCCTTACCTCCTTCGTCGGAAACATGGGAGGGGTGCTGGCCCAGGCCCCTCTGGCCCTTTTGGTCGGGATATTCAGCTGGAGGGCATCTTTCGTCACCATAGGGATAGGAACGCTGTTAATAGCGCTCCTCTGTTGGACGGTGATAAGGAACAAGCCCGAGGACAAAGGCTATCCCCCTGTATCGGAGCAAAGTGGAGCGGGAAAGGTCGCTCCTCTGCCTCTTATACAGTCCCTCAAGATATCGGCGTCCAACTGGAGGCTCTGGCCGGTTTTCGTTTTCTTCGGCTGTTACAGCGGCGTTTACCTGGCTTTCTCCGGCACCTGGGGAACCCCTTATCTACAGGACGTATATCACATGACCGTAGGTCAGGCTTCGTCTATAGTTTCCTACGCTGTCTATGGTACCATCTTAGGAGGTTTTTCCGCAGGGGCTATATCGGATAAACTGGGACTCAGAAAGACCCCACTTATAGCCATGAACCTGGTAGCCACAGCGGTATGGCTGACCATAGTGATACTCTGGAAGGGGATGCCTCCGGTGATGGCATTGAGGCCCCTTTTCTTCCTGGCTGGCTTCTCCGCCACTTCCTACGTCATATCCTGGGCTATCATCAAGGAGATAAACCACCCTCAGTCCACAGGGGTGGCTATAGCGTTGGTAAACACCGGGGCCTTTTTGGGAAGTGCCCTAATAACCACCTTTATGGGCAAGGTCCTGGAGAACCTTTCCCATTTACCTCCACAGGCAAGGTTCACCTCAGCACTGTGGATATGTCTTGGGGCGACGGTGCTTGGGCTTGTCTGTTCGTTCCTCTTTCCGGAAACCAGATGCAGAAACACCTACAACAGGCCTTGACGTTCCGGCAAGGTTCGTGATATAAACTGCTTCAACTTCGCAACGCCGTTTGAGAAAAAAATCCTACAGAGAGCAGGCTATCAAATGACTCGCATACACAACGCCAACTTCTTCTTTAGCTTTACCAGCGTGGGTCCCGACAGGGGATCGACGCCGTTTTGGCGTTGACCTTGTTCTTTATCGGGGCCCCTCGTCGGAGGGGCCTTTTTTTATACTCAGACCGATTTTATCACTTTACCCTAGGAGGGCTATACTATGACATTACATCACAACGACCCAGTACACACATTAAGACAGACCATCATCTCCGCTAAGAAGGCATCCGCCGCATGGAACGCTAAGCTCAAAGACGTATCGCCGGAGGAGATAAAGTCGCTGGACGACCTGAAAAAACTGCCTTTCACCGAGAAATCGGACCTTCGGGACAACTACCCCCTTGGCCTCTTGGCCTGTCCAAAGAGGGACCTGGTGAGGGTCCACGCCTCCTCTGGGACAACAGGAAAGCCGACGGTTGTGGCCTACACAGCAGGAGATCTGGACAGATGGTCCAGCATAATGGGCCAGGCTATGGCGACAGGAGGGGTTACGTCGGAGGACGTGGTCCAGGTGGCCTACGGTTACGGCCTGTTCACCGGAGGGCTGGGGGTCCACTACGGAGCCGAGAGGCTTGGAGCCACGGTCATACCGGCTTCAGGGGGATTCTCCGACAGACAGCTGATGCTCATGGAGGACCTGGAGACCACCGTCTTAGCCTGTACGCCCTCCTACGGACTGAGGCTCGCGGACCTGATAGAGGAAAAGGCCATAAAGCACTCCCTCAAAATAGGGATCTTCGGGGCGGAGCCCTGGTCCGAGGGGCTCAGGAAGAACCTGGAGGATAGACTGGGGATAGTGGCTCTGGATATATACGGCCTGTCGGAGATCATGGGACCAGGGGTGGCCATGGAGTGTCAGCACAAGTGCGGACTCCACGTGGACGAAAGCCAGTTCCTCCTTGAGATCATAGATCCGGCAACCGGAGAGGTTCTCCCCGAGGGGTCCGAGGGAGAGCTGGTAGTGACCACACTCTGCAAAGAGGCCCTTCCTATGATCCGTTACAGGACCAAAGACATAACCAGGATAACCAGGGATCGCTGTGGCTGTGGCGCGGAGGGAGCCAGAATAGACAGGATAAAGGGCAGAAGCGACGATATGCTCATAATCAGGGGAGTCAACGTATTCCCCTCTCAGATAGAGGTGGCCCTGAGCCATATATCCGGTCTTTCCCTCCACTACGTCCTTGAGGTTTCGGAAAAAGACGACCTTAAGGAGCTTACAGTCTGTTGTGAGAGCTCCGAATCCCTTTCCGAGAGAGAGGGGAAAGAGATGGTAAAAAAAACGGGATCCCATCTGGCGGCTATGCTGGGGATAAGGACCGGCGTCAGGATACTGCCTCCTGGATCTATCGCCAGGTCCGAGGGCAAGGCGGTGCGTGTCAAAAAGGTGGCCTAGAAACTGATATAATATTCTCTCAGAAGCCACGAAAGGACGTGATTATGTGCTTGACGGCACAGGACTTAAGCTGGTGGTATCGGATATAGACGGCTGTCTATCGGTGGATAAGGGCATTCCCTTCGATCCTTCCGCCATGGCGGCTCTGAGAGAACACCAGGACAGGGCGAGAGAGGGTATAGGACTTCCTATCACCTTATGCTCCGGCCGAGGCCAGCCCTATATGGAGGCCATAGGCCAGTTTTTAGGCGTTACCGAGCCCATGATCTGCGAGGCGGGAAGTATGCTGTTCGACCCCAGAGATGACAGCGTCACCCTCAACCCACTTATAAACGACGATCATCTGGAGGCTATGAGGGAGCTAAGGGATAAACTACGTCGCTCCTTTAACGGCAGGAATATCCGTTTCGAGGTAGGCAAGGAGATATGCCTGAGCATCAACCCATTTCCATTTCCCATGGGCTCGGAGGAGCTTGAAAACGCCGTCGCAGGCCTGCTTCAGGAGACCATGGACCTTGCGGACGGAAAGCTCTTCAACGTCACCAGATCGTCCTGCTCCGTGGACGTTACACCTAAAGGGGTGGATAAGGCATCCGGCATAGCCATGCTCTCCGAGAGGATAGGGGTCTCCCCTGAGGATATGGTGGGTATTGGTGACTCCTACAACGACCTCTCCTTTCTGAAGGCGGTAGGGGCCAGCGCCTGCCCGGAGAACGGGGTGCAGCTCATAAAGGATCTCGTCAAATACGTAAGCCCGGAGAGGCACATTCTGGGAGTTCTGGACATAATAGCCCACTATTCGTGATATAAGGGGGAGGGCTACCCCTCCCCCTTTAAGAAGGACTCCAGCTCCGAGGATATAGGTACCCTGCCGGACGAAAGAACGTCCAATAGCCTCTGGATCTCCGGCAAGCGAGAGCAGATGAACTTAAAGGAGGAGCCGTCTGAAAACACGAACCGAATCCCCCAGTCCCTACTGAGAGACATGGAGATAGAGTGGCTTCTCATCCTCCAGTCGAACATCGAGGCGATACGGACCAACACTCTCAGCCACTTAGGGGGCCTGTAATCCACCCACTCCACCGTAGCTAGGTCGGAAAAACGGAAGTCCAGTTCTCTGGACAGCTGTCGCACCTCTACGCCATCGTCGTGGAGGACAAGCTCGAAGGACGAGTATTTAGCGGACCAGTAGAGCATAGAGAGAAATATGGCTCCTATGAACCAAAGCACCAAGTTGAACCAGATAGCTCCCGAAGCGACCCCTAAGACGTTGCCGTCGCCGAAGATCTCCGGCGACAGGATGAAGGAGAGGGCCACGAAAAAACCCGCCATAACCGTGCCTAGGATATCGGGGATAACCCAGCAGGACCACTTTGAGTAGGTCAGAGCCCCAGGCCTGATCTTTCGCCTGGGCAACAGGACGTAGACCGCCAGGGCCAGAGTCAGAGGGATCGGGGCGACGGACCTGAAGGGATAGACCAGCGAATCAGGAGCTCCCCTTCCCCTGGCGTCCGTCGGCCCCACCAGAGAGGCAGCCATAAAGACCGGCCCTATAGGGGAACCGTATTTTACGTAGGCAAAGGTCCTATCCATATCCCTCAAGCCATGGACCACCGATGCCACCTTTTCGTCGGAGGGGAGAAAAAAAAGATCCTCCGATTTAGCTCTACCGTAAAGATCGCTCCAGATGTCCCCCTCCACCGTGACCGTCATGCCCTCGGTCTTAGCTCTAACGAACTCCCCTATAGGCTGAAATCCAGTGGTGGACCTTATGAACGATCGCCCCATGGCCATAGCCCCGAAGGACGGACCGGAGTCGGGAGCGTAGGACCGGGTGTACTCCCTGGCCATGTCCACCGGGTATATCCTGACGAACTGGTTCCTGACGAATAAAAACATTCCTACGGCGATAAAGAACATCCCGACCGCAACTATCCGTCTGTATATCTCCCTCACGACCTCACCTCCCTATTATCCCCACGGGAAGGCCTATGGAAACCCAGTTCAGCCCTCCGTCGACGGAGGAATAAAAACCTCTTCCGGTGCTTATCAAGATCCTGTCCGATAGGCTCAGGGAAGCGAGGATTCCGTCGTTATTGGAGAGGGAGGATCGCTCCAGCAGATACCTGCCCGACACCGGGGACAATCGAACCAGCTCCCCTCTTAGAAGCCCCATAACGCTGCCCTCTTTTCCCGAAAAGATATCGGTAAAATAGTTGAAAGGCGACCACTCAAATCCATCTATAGCAGGGGTGTCAAGCTCAAGGCCCTCCAAATCCCAACGCCACAGGCCGTTTCTAGAGGCAGCCCATAGATAACCTTTTTCGTCTATCGCCAAAGAGGTGACCCCGTAGACTATATAACGATTTTCCCAGGTCCTTCCCCCGTCTTTGGACACCGCAAACCCTCTATCGGTCCCTATGGCCACGGTCTTACCACGGGAGACGACGGAATAGATATAGCGACCGTCCACCGATTCTATCTCGCTCCACGACACTCCCCAGTCGATGGACCTGAACACCCCTCCCCTCGACAGCGCCGCTATAAAGGCCCCGTCGGAATCGACCACCATAGCCGAACCTCCCTGCCCTTCCCTAAGGGGGAGAGGTCTACCGGTCCACGCCTTATCGTGGGAGGTGTAGACTTTCCCTATCCCTCCGACCACGGCGACGTTGGCGTGTCTAAGGAGGGAACCGTAACTCCCTCCAGGGAGGGAGGTTAGATCGGACCAGCTGACCCCGTCGACGGAGGAAAACAGCTTGCCCGACCTGGTCAGCGCCCAGACACCGTCGTCGCCGAGGGACATGGAGACGACCGAATCGGACATCATAACAGCCTTAGAGGACCGACTATCCCAATCGACGTAGAAAAGCCCCTTCTCCCCCGTTCCGACCAGGACGCCATCTCTGTAGGGAGCTATGGACCTAACCGACACGTCCTCTCCCTCCTGTAAAGGGAAGGAAATCCAATCCCCACCATCAGTACGGGCGAAGACACCGCCTAAGGTCCCGGCGAAAAGGATACCCCGGGAATAGGCCATAGCCTGGACTACCGACCGATAGGGAAGGCCGTCCACTTTGTCCCATTCTCCATCGCCAAGGGCGAAAACGCCGCCCTCCATGGTTCCGACGTAAAGAACCCCAGTATCGGACCAGACCATTGAGAGGACAAAAAGGTTATCAAGACCGGAATTGAAGGGACTCCAGGTCGATCCATCGTCGTCGGAGCGTAACATCCCACCTCCGAAGGTAGAGGCCCAAAGAGATCCACCGGGCCCCTCTGAAAACCCGGTTACAGGGAAGTCCCCTCCCTCGACCTTGACCTCTTTGGACTTGGAGGATGTTCCGTCGTAGCGAAGAATCCCCCTATGCCAGTCGACCAGCAGATAGGTTCCCTGGGATGTGAAGAAAAACTCCTTTACGTTCCCTCCCCCTTTCAGAGAGGTCCAGGACCTGCCTCGATCCATAGAGAAAAGGGCCTCGTCGTAGGTGGATAAAAACAGATGACCTTTAGGGGATATCCTCAGGGAGAAGAGGTTACTGGAGGGCAGAGTCCCCCCCAAACTCTCCCATCGCCCCCCCTCAAGTGAGTAAAGTCCTCCTTTCTCAACGGTAGCCACGTAGACCTGATCATCTCTGACAGCTACATCCAGTATAGGCTTCCACCGCTCCCCTCCATAGCATGGAACTCGGTGAACAGGGAAAAAAACGGCGAGGGCGACACACCAGGACAGAGCTTTTTTATACCTCATACTCTCACCTCCAGACCTATATATACATAATATTCCATCTAGGCCGACGATACAATCTAAAGTCCCGGCGGTTGATCTTTTAAGCCCAAAATAGTACACTTTCGTTTCCTTACGGATCAACAAGAAAACCAAAGTCTCTGGAATGTGGCAGACAGGACTCCGTCAGAAAACACTGTATAGATGGACTTGATCGTCTTAGCTTTAGAGTGTACAATTCACCCAGGTAGATAGGTATCCATTCACAGCAAAAATCTCTAAGGAGGGTTCGTTTTGTCAGACAAGGTCAGAAAAAAAGCATCCTTTCCTCACGTATTCGTCATCCTACTGTCCATAATGGTTATCGCCATGGTGGCGACCTGGTTCGTTCCGGCTGGGGAGTACAGCCGCCATATGGACCCAAAGTCGAACAGAACCGTCATAGTCCCGGATAGTTTTCAACTGGTTCAGCCCTCTCCTGTCGATCCTTTTCAGATGTTCGTCGCCATACAAAAGGGAATGACCCAGGCGGGATCGATCGTTTTCTTCATATTCATAGTTTTTTCGTCCATCTACGTGGTCATGTCCACAGGGGCCATAGACGCCACGATCGCCTGGATGGTCAGGAAGACCAGGGCCAAACCCTCCTCCGCCAACACCACCTTTGCGGTTCTTATGGCGGTGTTTATGCTGTGGGGATCCACAGGAACCCTCTCTTACGAGCAGATGGTGGCTTTCGTTCCAATATTTGCCAGCCTCGCCCTGGCCCTGGGCTACGATCCGGTGGTAGGACTTGCGGTATCCTTCGTGGCGGTGGGAATAGGGTTCGCCTCGGCGACGGTAAATCCCTTCACCATAGGGGTCGCTCAGACCATCTCGGAGCTTCCTCTTTTCTCCGGCCTAGCCTATAGGCTTCTCATACTGGCCGTGATGGGATCGATCTCCATAGCCTGGACACTGCGCTACGCCAGGATTATCAAGGCAGATCCCTCAAAGAGCGTGGTCAGCGATATAGATTTCGGCGAGCTGGCGTTCGACGAGTCCAAGGTTGAGCTTAGATTCACCCATACCCACAAGGTGGTCCTCTCTATCTTCATGGTGTCGGTCCTCATAGCGGGGTTCGGCCTAATCAAGCTGGGATGGTACATAAACCAGCTGGCGGGACTGTTCCTCATAATGGGCATACTTGTGGGACTGGCGGACAGAAAATCCCCGAGCAAGATCGCCGAGATATTTGTCGATGGAATGAGTAAGGGAGTCCTATCCGCCATGGTGGTCGGAGTAGCTAGAGGTATATTGGTCGTCCTATCGGAAGGAAAGATCGTGGATTCCATAATCCACGGCATGGCTAACCTCCTGGGGCAGGGATCGGCCTTCATGAGCTCCGTGGGAATGCTCCTGTTCCAGACAGTCATGAACTTCCTGATACCCTCGGGATCGGGACAGGCCGCCACCACTATGCCTATAATGGCGCCCCTCTCGGACCTGGTAGGGGTAAACCGACAGGTGGCGGTACTGGCCTTTCAGTTCGGAGACGGCTTCTCCAACCTTCTTTGGCCAACAGGTTTTATCCTTATAGGTTGCATACTGGCTAAAGTACCTCTCAACAGGTATTTCCGGTGGTTCTTGCCCCTTTTCGCCATGTTGCTTGTTGCACAGATAGCCTTTCTTTGGGGAGCTATATTGATCGGTTACGGACCTTTCTAGGAGGAGATTAACGGTGAAAAAGACCCTTATGGATAAACTGGACGACCTACGTTCCACCATGGAGAGAGCCGCTCTGGATATATGGAAACACCCGGAGCTGGGCTTTAAGGAGAGGTACGCCGCAGACCTCTACGAGGGATTATTTTCCTCCGCTGGCTTTGAGGTCGTAAAGGGAGTCGGCGAGATGGAGACGGCGTTGGTGGCCACCTGGGGTGACGGTGGACCGAACATAGGCTTTTTAGGGGAGTACGATGCCCTACCGGGGGTCACTAAAGACGGAGAGGTCGGCCACGGCTGCGGCCATAACCTACTGGGAGCCGCCGCCGCTGGCTCCGCACTGGCCCTGGCTGATCTACTGAAGGAGAAGGGCCTTCCGGGCAGGGTAACCTTCTACGGCTGTCCTGCGGAGGAGAACGGTGGAGGCAAGGTCTACATGGCCCGGGAGGGGTGTTTTTTCGATCTAGACGCCGCCATAACCTGGCATCCCTGGGACTTTAACGCTCTTTGGGCCGCCAGCAGCCTGGCCCTTAACGCCTGCGACGTCACCTTCCACGGCAAGTCCGCCCATGCGGCGGCCTCACCGCAGGAGGGCAGGAGCGCACTGGACGGGGCTATACTCATGGACGTAGGGGTGAACTACCTTCGGGAACACATGATCCAGGAGGCCAGGATCCACAGCGTCATATCCTCCGGCGGCGACACCCCTAACGTGGTACCAGCCAAGGCCACCATCTGCTATTACGTCAGGACCCCGAGGCGAGATCAGATAGAGCCCCTTTTTCAGCGGGTCGTGAACTGTGCAAAAGGAGCAGGACTTATGACCGACACCTCGGTGGAGGTGAAGATAACCAACGCCCTTTACGACTATCTCCCCAACGAGACCTTAGGAGAGGTGGCGAGGGACGTCATGGCTGAGCTAGAGGGCCCGGAGTTCGACGGCGAGGACCTAGCCCTGGCTAAAGAAATACAGTCCACCCTGCCGGAAGGAGCGGTAAAGGCGGCTCTCAGAGGCTATCGCACTACCTCCGAACACCTCGGAGAGAACCTCAGCTCGGTTATCATGGACGACAACGGACCTCTAGGTGGGGGAAAGACCATATCAGGCTCCACCGATGTAGGAGACGTCTCCTATATAGCCCCTACGGTCCAGATGGCCATAGCCTCTATGCCTATAGGGGTTCCCGCTCACACCTGGCAGAGCACTCAGGCCTTCGGAAGCCCTATGGGACTGAAGGGGATGTTCTTCGCCTCTAAGGCAATGGCCCTTACGGGGCTCAGGCTTATAGAGGACGGCGAAATCCTAAAGAAGGCCAAGAAAGAGCTTGAAGTCGCCAGAGGCGGCCCCTACGTCAGCCCTCTCCCGCCGGAAGCCAGACCTAAACTGGGATAATAAAAAGGCCCCCGACGCCATAAAATGGCGTCGGGGGCCTTTTTATTAGCGGCCTTTCGACCGATTTTTAGCCTTTGCGAACTTTCTGGCGTTCTTCATGCCTCCTACGTCTTTGAACATAGAGGACATCTTCTCCGTTTCAACCTGCCTTGGGTTGAGGCCATCGTATCTCGCCTCTTTTTTAAGTTTTAGGTAGCTGGCGAAACGGTCAGCGGACAGAATACCGTCGGCAATGGCCTTTTGGACCGCACAGTGGGGCTCGTCGCCGTGGCTACAGTCCCTGAATCTACATCCGTTCGCCAATTCTTCTATGTCGGAGAAGGCTCTCGCCAGATCGACACCGTCTATTCCTAATTCTTTCATGCCCGGGGTATCTATAACCATAGCCCCGGAAGGAAGAAGCATCAACTCTCGGACCGTTGTTGTGTGTCTGCCCTTATGGTCGTCTCTTATGCCCTGAGTGAGAAGTATTTCCACCCCTAAGAGCCTGTTTATCAAGGTGGACTTGCCCACCCCCGACGAACCTATGAGGGCAACTGTCATTCCCGGAGCGAGGTATTTTTTTACCGATTCATACCCGTCCTCCATCAGGCTTGAGGTCACCAAGACCTCCGCCCCCGACAACACTGGCTTAAGTTCCGAAAGCACCGACGGCAAATCCTGACAGAGATCCGCCTTTGTGAGGACGACCACCGGGGTCGCACCGCTGTCCCAGGCTACCCCGAGATAGCGCTCCAATCTCCTGAGATTGTAATCGTTGTTAAGGGACATACACACGAACACCGTATCGATGTTGGACGCGACAACCTGTTCCTGACGAGACGTACCGGCGGCCTTCCTTATAAAGGCGGTTTTTCTGGGGAGGATAGCGTGGATGATGGCGTCACCACCGTCATCACACTCCCGATCCAACATAACGAAATCCCCTACAGCAGGATAATTCCTAGTAGAATGGACCTCAAAGCGAAACCGCCCGGAGACCACTCCGTTAACCTCGCCCTTTTCTGTTACTACCCTGCAAAAGTGCTTGTGTTGGGATATTACCCTACCGGGGAAAAGGCCGGGATAGAGGGCTGATTGTTCCTTTAGGTTCTCGGTGAAACCAAATTTACTTATATCTATACTCAATATTTTTACCTCCCAATTTTTATTTTTACCGGGGAGGTGCCTTTGGACCTAACACCTCCCTTATTGGAACAATATCCATTAATTTGGTTATAAACATAAAAACAACATCTCCTTTTACGTTAGGATTTATTCGGTCATATAGGCATGACGGTGCCGATCAGATAGGACGTGTAGCCTAGGTAACAGGCCAGCAACACCGCCCCTTCCATGCGATTGATACGACCGACAGAGCCGAAGCCATATCCCATGACGAACAGCGACAGGGTTAAAGATGCCATCACGGCCACGTCCCTGCTAAGCACCTCTGGGCCTACGGACATAGGTTGGATGACCCCAGCTATACCGACCACCGCCAAGGTGTTAAAGAGGTTGGACCCAAGGACGTTTCCCAGGGCTATCTCGTGCCTCCCCTTACGGGCGGCGGCTATAGACGATGCCAGCTCCGGTAGGGAGGTCCCTATCGCAACTATCGTGAGACCGATGATAAGGTCGCTGACCCCAAAGGCCTGAGCGATCTCCACCGCACCCCAGACCAGAGACCTAGAGCTTCCTATAAGCAAAATCAGCCCTAGAACCAGACCTATTATCGATCTGCCTATGGACACCCTTTCATCACGTTGGCCCTCGACCTCCTCCGCCAGAACATCGCCTCTGTTTCCCATTCCCTGAACGACGCTCCAGACCATCACGAGACCAAAAAACAAAAGGAGAACCATGCCGTCAAGCCTGGAGATCTCGCCGTCCCACAGCTGCCAGGCGGCCAGGCCGGTCACCAGGGAAAGCATGGGAAGCTCCTTACGCAGTATGGACGAGCTGACCGAGATAGGGCTGATAAGGGCGGTAATACCGAGTATCAGTGCTATGTTGGTGATGTTGGAGCCGTAGGCGTTACCTAAAGCTATACCGGGATTTCCCCGAAAGGAGGACAAAGCGGACACCAACATCTCCGGAGCAGAGGTTCCGAACCCCACCACAACCATGCCTATCAGCAACGGAGGCATTCCGAGGTAACCGGCGGTGGCGGCTGCCCCGTCGACGAAAAGATCGGCGCTCCAGACCAGTACAATCAGGCCCAAAAACAGGGCCGTAAAGGCTAAAATCATATATAAATACTCCTCATATTTTAGTGGCTACGTAAAAGCCATAGCTGTAGTATTCGTGATACCTCTCGTAGAGGTCTATCTCGACCTTTTCCGCCTCCACTATGGCTCTAGCCTGATCGCAGTCGTGGCACTCCAGAAAAGGGGCGAAACGAGCCTCCATCGGCCTGTAGTAGTTGTCGAGCCAACAGTAAGAGGGCAGGACGAAATAGCCTTCCGGGCTATATCCGTTACTCTTTTAGAAACTCGGGCAGAAAATCAACGGAGGTGATCTTAGCGTCCAGCTCTTTTGCCAAAAGTAACGAGGAAGCCCCGGTCCCACAGCCGATATCGGCGATATTCAGAGGACGGGACCGGTCCAGGCCCGCCAGCTCCATGGCCCTTCTTGTTTCACTATCTCCACCTGGCCCTTGCCTCTCGGCGGGTAGGTGAAGGCTCACTAAAAGATCGTAGTCGGTCATAACGCCAACTCCTCGTTAAATTTATTTTAAATTTTAAGCATGATCGATTTTGTGGCCGTTAATCTCAACAATATCAAGCTCTGTAACTTCCACGACCATTTCAGGGTTATGCACCAACCTGAAAAGGAAGGAAAGCTCGTCTTCTTCAAATCGCTCTTCTAGGAAACCATCGATCTTTGATCCATCGTTAAGCTTTACCCTAATAATTCCATCAGGCCCTGTAGTTTTAAACGCTGTGCCTAGTTTCATCACAATCTTTACGATACCTCCTGGAGTTACTATTGTGATGCAGGGCCGCTCATCCTTTTCTGTACACGTCTCCCCTGTGCCCTATGCGTACCACGAGAACGGTGACCTTCTTGTCTTCGATCGAGCATATCAGGCGGTAATCTCCGACCCTATAGCGCCAAAAAGCTCCAAGAGGTCCCTTAAGAGACTTCCTAAGGCTCTGGGGTTATCTTGCCCGGCTATACGTTCCTCAATGTAATCCACGATTCGCCTAGCTTCACGCTTGCCTATATGCCTTAGGCCCTTTACTGCGGTAACATCGTACTCAATCGTCCAAGCCAAGTTCATGCCTCACTTCTTCGGAGGTTAACGGCTTAGTCCCTTTTTTTTTGCTCAAAGCCACAGCCTCAACAGCGAGGTAATAGTCCTCCATGTCGTCGAGATTATCCTCTATCAACTTCCGGACATAGAAAGCCTTCGTCCTACCTGTCACCTTGGAGAGGCGGTCCAGCCTTCCCCCTGTTTCTTCGTCGAGACGGATGGATAACGGTGTAGGCATGATAGTAGCCCCCTTTTTGTAGTCTATGTAGTCATCGTAGCACAGAGTCAAAAAAGGTCAAGGAGAAATAGTCCTACCACCTTGCGATAATCGTTTATGATTTTGGGTGCTAATCCGTTGGACTTTTTGAAGGTAAGGAAGGCAGAGAGGGCCTGTTCTGGTTAAGAGCGGTTGTGGCACGAATCCATTGAAGTATCGTTATACACGGTGAAACGCCTCCTGTTGAGGGGTAGCTTGGAAGGCGTAGAAATACACAACGGATTTACCGTTTTGAGGAGCCTAATAAAAAAGGGCCTAGGTAGCCCTAGACCCTTGCAAATACTACGATGGTGCCGGAGGGGAGACTCGAACTCCCACGAGGTTACCCCCGGCGGATTTTGAATCCGCTGCGTCTACCATTCCGCCACTCCGGCCACAGGCATACTTTTTACCACAAAAAGCCACTTCTGTCCAGATGGACGGTCAAATATCAGGCCACTAGCTAGGACAAGAACATCGCAAAGCCCTGAATAACGAAGGCGTTTACTATATCGATGAAGAACGCCCCGACTATGGGGATGACGAAAAAAGCCCTCGGAGCAGGGCCATAGTGGGAGCTCAAGGCCTCCATGTTGGCGACGGCGTTAGGGGTCGCCCCCATGCCAAAGCCGCAGTGTCCACCGGCCATAATGGCGGCTTCAAAGTCCTTACCCATCAGAGGGAAGGTTATAAAGGTGGCGAAAAACGCCATAAGTGCGGTCTCTCCCAGCAGGATAGCGATCATAGGACCGGCGAGATCCATCAGCTGCCAAAGCTTGAGGGACATCAGTGCCATAGCCAAAAACAGGGACAATGCGACAGATCCTATGTAGTCAACGCACTTGAGGTGAACCTTGTAGAGCCCGGAAAAATCGGATACGTTTCGGATCACGATCCCGACGAATAAAGCACACAGATAGGTTGGCAAAGTTATTCCTAGGCCCATGAGCTTGCCATAGGCAAGGGCACCTAGATACATAGCACAGGAGATCTGGAGGATCGTTATAAGCACATCGTTGACCGTAGCGTGACCGTGATGCTCCAGGACCACTCCTCCGTCCTCCCCTTCGATACTATCCATGTCAGGCTTAAGGTCGTATTTCCTGATGAGTCGCCTGGCGACAGGGCCGCCTATTATGGACCCAGCGACAAGGCCAAAGGTAGCGGCGGCCATAGCGAGCTCCATCGCCCCGACTAGACCGTAGTTCAAGGTAAAGGTCCTGGCAAAGGTAGCACCGGTACCGTGTCCTCCTGACATGGTAACCGATCCGGCCAGCAGCCCAAGGAGAGGATGAAGGCCGGTCAGTTTGGCTACGCCAGCTGCGACGACGTTTTGTAAGGTAACCAGGATGGAAGCCAATCCCAAAAACAGCAGGACCTGAGGTCCTCCTTTTTTCAGGAGCTTAAGGCTAGCGCCTAAGCCAACGGTGGTGAAGAAGGCTATCATGAGAGGCGACTGAAGTATCATCTCGAACTCAAAGTCGACTTTACCCAAGAGCGTCCAGCGAAGCAGGGCGAAAAGGATTCCACCTATTACCGGAGCGGGAATATTGTACTCCTTCAGTGGGGTTATTTTATCCCTGATGAAAAGCCCACACCACAGGACCAAAGAGGCGACTGCGACGGTCCCTATAAGATCGAACTTAAGGATCATCTAGAGGGAACCTTCTTCCTTGAAGAATCTGGCCGCTCCGGGGTGGATAGGAACGAGCATCTCCTGAACCTGACCGGGCCTTAGGGTCACCGATCCAGGGATATAGGGAGATAAGTCTGCTGCCTCTTTGTATATGGTTTTCGCCACTCTGTAGACCAGGTCGTCGTTGAGATCCTCTCGACAGTAGAGCACCGTCCAGGCCCCAACGGTCTTTATCTCCTCGTCCTGATTGGGGAAAGTTCCCGCAGGTATGGAGAATTCCCTCCAGTAGGGAGCGGAGCCAAGGAGGGAGCCTCTAGCTGCATCGTCTAGGCCCAAAACCTTGCTGGTCTTTAAGGCCTCCTGCTCCATAGCTGAGCCACCGCCTAATGGACCGACGAATATCACAGCATCGACGGTACCCTCTTTTAGGGCTAAAAGCCCTTCCCCCATCCCCAGATAGGCGGGCACAACCTTATCGGAACCGAGGCCGGAGAACCGAAGAATCTGCTGTGCCGTCACAAGGACACCTGATCCCTTACGACCTAAAACCACTTTCTTACCCTCAAGATCCCTTACCGAACTTATCTTCGACCCCTTGGAAACCAAAACCCTTGCCACCTCTGGATAAAGAGGCATGACCCCTCTTAGGAAGGTCTGAGGGTTTTCGTAATACAGATCCTTTCCCTCATAGGCCATTACAGCGTAGCTGTCCATAAGGCCAAACTGACAAAGACCGGTCTCCATGAGTTCCACGTTCTCCCCCGATCCGCTGGAGGGAAGGACGGCCAACCTGACACCGGGAACCTTTTGGTTCACCGTCTCCGCCACTATGCCACCGAGGCTGTAGTAGGTTCCCCCCATGTTTCCGCTGGCCATGACGTAAACAGGCTGAAAGCCCCACGCCATAGACGCAAAAATCAGCGAAGAACATAGACACACAAAGACACGTAACAAACTATTTTTTCCCATCTCTGCACCTCCTAGAATAATCGACATCATCTCAATAAGCCGATAATTTGATATTGTAACATCGATCTATCGCAAGATAAAAGGATTATATATTTTATCTTTTTTGATTTTCAAGACTAAAATCTATTGTATACTAATGCCGCTGTACCATCAAACCCTTTTCTGCTGTATAGTGTTGTAACCATACCTACATGGGAAAGGAGAGATAGAAATGCACGAGATAACCATAACGACTAAAGGTGGAGATAAAGGGAGCACCAGCCTCTGTAACGGTGAGAGGGTCCCTAAGGACGATCCCAGGGTGGAGGCCTACGGCACGGTGGACGAGTGCCAGGCTGCCATAGGCCTAGCACGATCTATGTGTGACTTCGAGCCTGTATGCGACAACCTGAGGAAGTTAGAGGACGACCTCTATATACTGATGGGAGTTATGTCCCTCTGCGACGGCCTCGAGCCGCCTAAAGTGGAGTGGATGGAGGGTATGATAAAGCAGGTATCTGAGATGTTCACCGATAAGGATTTCCAGTTTATAAGGCCAGGAGAGTGCCGTGTCTGCGCTTCTCTCCATCTCGCCAGAACGATGGCCAGAAGGGCGGAGAGACAGTCGGTAAAACTGCTAAGGTCGGGGAAGATAGATCCTTACGTATTTTCCTACATCAATCGGCTCTCCGACGGCATATATGCCCTGATACTCTGGTACCAGAGGGAGAAGTTCCCTAAAAAATAGAGCTTCCATTTTCCCCTGTCTTTTGTATAATGAACACCGTATCTGACACCTGGGGAGGAATGTAAATGACCAGGGAAAATCCGTTGTTCCCGGCCAAAAGTCTCGATCTGAGACAGATAGTGTATGAAAAGATAAAAGAAGCGATCGTGGAGGGAATTATCAAGCCGGGGGAAAAATTGTCGGAGGTGGAACTAGCGAACAGCATGGCCGTATCGAGGACACCGGTAAGAGAGGCTATTCGACAGCTAGCGAAGACAGGGCTAGTTACCTTGACGCCTAGAAAAGGGGCTTTCGTCACGTTACCCACCTTAGAGGACGCCTCCGCTCTTTATGAATTAAGGGCTAACCTGGAGATGTTCGCCGTTAGCCTGATCGCGATGGCACCACCGATGGAGGAGCTAGCTAAATTCAGGGAAATTTTTGAGTCTATGGATAACGACACGTCCCCTGGAGAGTACCTCGTCCAGGATCGCAATTTCCATAATTTTCTCTATCGGGCCTCGGGAAATCGGTTTCTCAGCGGTGTTCTTCTGGACATATTGGACATGATCAACCTTTATAGACCTTACTCTCTAGCGGAACACAACTATCTAAAAGCTCTCTCCGAGGGCCATATAGCGGTGATAGACGCCCTTCTCGATAAAGACGGAGAGAGGGCCAAGCGAGAGATGAAAGAACACATCGATATGACTCGAACCGGGGTGGAGGCGTACCTCCAGAACAACCCGGCAAAAGACCTCTCTTAGAGGGTAGATTGGTGTTCTTCGTCTACAAGTTAGCAGGAGCCCTAGGAATGCCCCTAGGGCTTTTTTTGTCGATCATATTGGCAGGAATAATATGTATATCCCTGTCCCGAAAGAAAGGGCCTCTATTCTGGACGGCCGCTGGGGCCATAGCCATCGGTGCCCTAAGCCTCATAACCCTCTCAATGCCCGCCGTGGCAGGATATCTGCTGTCCACCGTGGAGACCGACAAGAAGGACCTTCCGGAGTCTAATACCTCTGGAGCGGTCCTAATTCTCAGTGGCGGATTCACCAGGCTCTCCGACGGCACCTCAGAGCCTGGACCTTTCACACTCCAAAGGCTTATAGAAGGAGCAAGCCTGGCGGAGAGGAGGGGGTGGCCGATTATCCTGTCCGGCGGGATGGCCCTTGAGGGAGGGGACTCTCTCGCTAAGTGTATGGAGAGAAAGCTACGTGAACTTGGCTATACCGCTCCGGTAATTCTAGAAGAGGACTCAAGGACGACCTGGGAAAACATGTTTTATTCCTCCACCATAGCCAGGGAAAAGGATCTTGGCTTTATCGTGGTAGTTACAAATTCATTCCACATGAGGAGGTCCCTCTGGATGGCGAAAAGAGCCATCCCAGAGATGGACATATACGGTTATCCTGTAGGTCCTCTGGGAGATCGGTCCCGAGACCCTCTACGGTGGATCCCTTCAGCTGGAGGGCTAAGGGATTCTACTTTGGCGTGGCGAGAGTGGCTAGGCTTGATGGTTTACAGGTTCATGAGTCCTTCTGGGAGCCTTCCCTAAACCTCCGCCAAAATCGCTTGAGCCTGGCGAGTACCCTCGACTCATAACCGGAGTCCGACGGAAAGTAGTATCTTTTAGGTTCTTTGAGGTAGGACTGGGCTACCCAATGCCCTCGATAGTCGTGAGGATAGAGGTATCCCCGATTGCCGTTTATGAGGTGATCGGGCACCCTCTGGACGGCTCCAGACTCGATATCGGAGATAGCGCTGTTTATGGCCTCGTAAGCCCTGTTGCTTTTAGGGGCGGAGGCCAGATACAAAGCGGCCTCCCCGAGGATTATCCTGGCTTCAGGCATACCGGTCATGTCGGAGGCCTGAGCGGCGGAGGTCGCGATCATCAGGGCCATAGGGTCCGCTAGGCCCACGTCCTCCGCTGCGGATATGACCATCCTTCTGGCGATAAAACGGATATCCTCACCGGAGTCCAGAAGCCTCGCTAGCCAGTATATGGTGGCATCGGGGTCAGAACCTCGAATACTTTTAATGAAGGCGGAGATAACCTGATAGTGGTTATCTCCGCCTTTATCGTGTCTGACCGATGCCCTAGGGAGATCTTTTTTAGCCCTCTCCAGGGATATGTGGCTCCCTCCTGAGGCGGCCACAGAGCGGGCTAGGTACTCCAGCCTTGTTAAGGCCTGTCTACCGTCGCCGCCAGCGGAAAGGGCTATCTCCCTCAGTACCTCCTGGTCCCATGAAAGCTCAAGGGACCCAAGCCCTTTTTCCCTATCCTCAAGGGCCCTTGACATGAGGACTACCAGGTCTTCCTCGGTCAAAGGATCGATGGTCAGCACCATCAAACGGGAAAGAAGGGTCTTGTTGATCTCAAACCACGGATTTTCGGTGGTAGTCCCGACGAGGACCACATCCCCTTTTTCCACCGCAGGAAGCAAGGCGTTCTGCTGGCTTTTGTTGAAGTGATATATCTCGTCCACAAAGGCCACTACCGACCTGCCGGACATGGATTTGACCTTCTCCCCCTGGTCTATGAGCTCCCTCAGCTGAGAGACCTTAGCGGAAACGGCGTTGATCTCGAATAGTTCTCGATCGGTGACCGAGGCCATGAGACGAACGAGGGCGGTTTTACCCACTCCAGGAGGACCGTAGAGGATACAGGAAGGCACGACCCCTCTTTCAAGGTGGCTTCTCAGGGCAGTCCCTGGGGCGATAATAGAGCTATGGCCTACATATTCATCGAGAGATGACGGTCTCATCCTCTCCGCCAGAGGTGTCTCCCAGCAGATCACCTCAGGATGTCCTCCATTTTAAGCTCAGGATGGCTTCGGAAAAGCTCTAAAGAGACGCCGCAACCCTCGGATTGGACGGTGGCCATTGGAAATCGTCTCGATAGTAACCCCTCTAAAACAGCACATTGAGGCTTGCCCAAGAACTCAGAGGAGAGCCACGGGACCTCCTGCCAAATATCAACAGGCTGCTCTTCTTTAGACGCTATAAAGGTCCCTACCCCTAGAGAGGCTAACTTAAATACCAGGTCAAGATCCTCTTTGGCAAGAGGAGAGGGCACCTCCAAAGATATCTCCCATGCGGAACAGAGCCAGTTTAAGCCTCTGTTTTGAACTAGACTACGATACTCCCAGGGAACCAGCTCTACACCTTCCCTCAGCGAGACCAACAGCTCTTTTAGTCTAAAGAAATGGCCGTCCGCCCAGTGGGACCATTTCTCCGGTCCACGCTCTACGAGCAGGGCCCTCATTCCCGCCCTCCTTGCACCGAGGATATCGTAGACAAAATCCCCTATCACCGTACAGGACCGGGCGGGCACTCCCATGGCGTCAGAGGCCATCCAAAGGGCCTCCGGCGAGGGCTTTACATGACCGCTCTCCCGATGGAAGGTGTTTTTAGGAAGATCAAAACCGATGGTTTTAGCGGCAAGATAGATAGACTCAGGGCAGTTTCTGGACACCACCGACCAGGGAATCCCTCGATCGTCGAGAAGGGATACCAGATCCTGTCCTCCTGGGACAGCGGTGGCTAAAGACGCTCCATCGATCTCCAAACGCCTTATCTCCTCGGAGAGAAGTTCACGATCCCCTTCGTCCATCTTCGCCATTTCTTCAAGTATCGGGACGTCTTTTCCCCCAAAATATTTCTCCCTTACAGGTGAAAAATCCAGCCTGGTATCCGCCAGGACTCCGTCCCAGTCAAAGATAAAACCTCCACTGTTCAGAGGATTCCACATAGGTGAAGCGGTCATTAGACTCCCTCCTCCATACACGAAAAGGGCGCCGAGCAAGCTCAGCGCCATCGGAAACGGTAGCCCCCACAATGCCGTGTCATGATTGTCTTGACCCGATCCTAGCTAAAGCAAGGTCTACCGAGCCTGGGCTTCAGAAGCGGGAAACCGCCTCATCTACCGGTTCGTCTCGACCTTATACGGCTCGAGTGTTGGCTCAAGACGTAGGACATGATCACGCACACCGCAGGGATCCTTATTTCGCCCATATTATACCATATGACCTTGAGGCTGTGTCGTCGTTTTTACCATGCTGCCGTGTATAATCGAGATACAGAGCTTACTCCATAGGAGGTAGATATTTATGAGAAAGACAGTGATATTGGCATCGCTTATACTGGCTATAACAGCGAGTCCCCTTTGGGCAGGCAAAACCCCAGAAACCAGGATAAAAGAATCGCTGGACACCATAAACAGAATGTCCGCACAGGACGACGTTGAGACAATGGGATATGTCATAGAAAAAGGAGTCGCCGTGGCCATATTCCCTTCGGTCGTGAAGGCAGGATTCGTACTCGGAGGACAGTACGGAGAGGGGATATTGCTCCGCCACGACTCTAAGACCGGCAAATGGTATGGACCTTCCTTTTACAACATAGCAGGAGGATCCTTTGGACTTCAGATAGGGGTCCAGTCCACTGCGCTGGTCCTCGCCGTCGTCAACGAAGATGGGATGAAGGGATTCAGGGGAGATAACTTTACCTTAGGCGGCGAGTTCGCCGTCGCCGCCGGACCGGTGGGCCGTCGAACCTCCGCTGCGACGGACATAAACCTAAACACCCCTATCTACAGCTATTCTATGAGCAAAGGTCTGTTCGCAGGGCTATCTCTGGACGGATCGACTATAAACCACGACCCAAGCGCCAATGAGCTATATTGGGGTAAAAAGACTTCTCCTGTAGAGGCCCTTGATAAACCTGCAACCTCCAAGGAGATAGCCCCTTTGATAAAAGCACTGAACAACTTGATAAAAAAAGGCAAATAAACCTAAAGAGGCCAGAGTGGATTTTTGTCCATTCCGGCCTCTTTACTTAAGGAAACCTCTAAAAACTCACTTTCGAGTCCCCTCGGAGAGATCGTTCCGCCTACGCCCTGTTTCGCCCAATCGTATACTCCGACCTGCCTGTTTCGTACGAACCGCCTCGGAGGGCACGTCCTGTGCCCCCTCGGCTTGGGGCGACGTCCTGTCGCCCCACTCGACTACACGACGGCAGGTCGAGTATACGGGCTCTGGGCTCCGTCGGAACGACCTCTCCGAGGATTAGAGTTTTTAGAGATACCCTTAAGAGTGAGAAAACTCGGGAACTATTTTCTTTAGCTCCGAGACGACAGAATCTCCGCCTGAATTTAGAACAACGGCTATTCTTCCAGCGTCGAAGGAATCGGGAAGCTCTTTATCGGAGAGGTGACTTCTGAATATTTTAGGATGAGCTGTCAGGTCCACCCCTGCGAGATCGTAAAACAGCTCCTCAAAGAGTTTTTCCCCAGATCTAACGCCGGAGAATTCGATAGAGATATCCAGTCCTGGCCTGTATCCGTGAAGCTTTATCAGGGTCTCAGCCATCTCGACTATTTTGATAGGCTCCCCCATATCCAGGACAAAGATCTCCCCTCCCTCTCCGATAGAACCGGCCTGAAGAACCAGCCCCGCTGCCTCCGGTATGAGCATAAAATATCTTCTCATGTCGGGATGGGTGACCGTTAAGGGGCCTCCTTGCTCTATCTGTCTCTCGAACTTGGGAACCACGCTTCCTCGACTCCCCAGCACGTTGCCAAACCTTACGGCCATGTACTTAGTCGACTGGTGATCTAGCTGAGCTCGCTGGATCGCCATCTCAGCTACCCGTTTGGTAGCTCCCATAACGCTGGTCGGGTTTACCGCTTTATCGGTGGACACCATCACCATTCGCTCAACCCCGTATAGACCGCACAGATCGGCCAAAACCCAGGTACCGAAGCTGTTTACCCTGACCGCCTCCCTTGGATTCGCCTCCATAAGGGGAACGTGCTTATGAGCCCCTGCGTGAAAGACTATCGAGGGTTTCCACCGGGAGAAAACCTGTTCCATCGTCTCTCGGTCTGACACATCGGCGATCACCGGATCGTAGGGAACTGGGATCCCCTTCTCCCGAAACTCCTCACATAGAGAGTATATAGAGTGCTCGCCGTGACCGAGAAGGACCAGACGGGATGGACCGTACGTCGCTATCTGTCGAGAAATTTCGCTTCCGATAGAGCCTCCAGCCCCGGTGATGAGGACGACTTTGTTGCATATGATCTCAGCGATAGCACCGCAATCCAGAGCGACAGGATCTCTCGCTAGAAGGTCCTCCAGCTTTACTTTTCGGAGCATGGTGGTAGAGACCGTACCTCCAGCGATATCCCGTAAACTGGGAAGGACCCGTGTCTCCACCCCAAGGGATGCGAGACGATGAAGGACCTCTCCGACGACCTTCCTGGAAGCCGATGGGATTGCCACCAGCACAACAGAGATAGATTCTTTCTGGATCCACTGCTCAAGATCGGAGATAGCTCCCAGAACAGGAAGGCCTGCTATATCCTTACCCTGTTTCTCGCAGTCATCATCGAGAAACCCCACCGGTAAAAGCTCATCGCCATTTCGTATAAGCTCTCTAGCCAAGGTGGACCCCGCATCTCCCGCTCCAACGATAATCGTCTTTACCCACGACCTACTTTTTTGTTTTGTTGCGAGAAAAAAACGCCAGGAAGCCCTGTAAACCGCCGACATAAAGAATCCCCCGAAAAGCATTATAGCCAGAGAGGATCTGGGGACGAAAATAGCGGGAATCCACACGTAGGAGAGGATAAACACCACCGAGGCGACCATGTAGCAACGAAAAAGGAGAGCGAACTCCTCAAGACTCGCTTGAGGCCAATATATACGGTAGACCCCTCCTATGTAGAAAGAGCCTACGTTAACAGCAGCAAAGACAGAACCTGACAGGAGAGCGTCGCCGTAGAAGGCGTTCATAAAGACCGAGAGCCTAAGGGCGAAGCCAAGCCAAGTAGCTAAGGCGAAGAACAGCAGATCCAGGATAACCATGGACCTGTTCCTCACCCCCACTGTCATCCACCACCTCATCAAGCCAGAAAACAGGCTCTTTTTATCTCTATCTTGCCTCATCTGAGTCATAGCATCAGACCAACATCGGTCAGAGAATCAGCTTTCCGCCCTTTCCCTTACCACCGAGTTGATCCAGCTGACGAAGAACCGACGGAGGAGCTACGTCTATTCTGGGCTTGCTTTCCTCTTTAGCTATAGCCTGCCTCATTTTCTCCTCGTAGACCTTCATGCTCTTTTTTATGGCCTCTCCGTCGCCTTTCAGCCACTGAAGAAGGCTATCCGCCATGGCGACTAACATATCGTCCTGAGGCATCTCTTTTATAGCGCCAAGCTCCAGGAGAAGAGAATGCTCGTCCTTCACGGCGTCCACGATATCCTGATCCGAGAGAAGACCTTTTTTATATAGAGCTCTGCCTATTATATTGACCTTGCTCTTTATGTTCTCCGTTCCCACTGAGAGGCTGTCCACCCTGGAGAGTAACATCGATAGAATTTCATCAAGACTGATCTGCTGCATCAAAAATCATCCCTTCTATTTTTGGATAAACTTAAAACTGCTTAAACGTTAAACCTAAACTCGACAACGTCACCGTCTTTCATGACGTATTCTTTGCCTTCCATACGGACCAATCCCTTGCCCTTCGCCTCTGCGAGACCCCCTAGTTCGACCAGATCGGAATAGGAGACCACCTGAGCCTTTATAAAACCTCTCTCAAAATCGGTATGAATGGTCCCAGCGGCCTGAGGGGCCTTAAAGCCGTCTTTTATCGTCCAGGCACGAGACTCTTTTTCACCAGCGGTCAGGAACGATATAAGCCCTAAAAGGCGGTATCCAGCCTTTACAAGCCTGTCGAGACCGGAATCCTGAAGACCTAGATCGGCGAGAAACTCCTTTTTCTCCTCCGGCTCGAGCTCCGCTATTTCCGCCTCGATTTTTCCGCACACAGGGACAACCTCGCAGCCGTATTTATCGGCGTAATCCTTTACCGCTATCACGTGAGGGTTTTCGTCGGCGACTCCGATCTGATCCTCCGCCACGTTTGCCACGTATATCACCGGTTTAGAGGTCAGGAGGTTGAGACCCTTAAGCTCTTTTTCCTCTTCCTCTGAAAGGTCCATAGTCCTGACCATCTTCCCTTCCTCCAGGACGCTCTTTACCTTGAGGATAAGCTCGAGATAAGGTCTTAGAGACTTATCGTTTCTGGCGTTTCTCTCGGTCTTAACCACGTGTCTCTCGACGGTCTCAAGGTCCGCCAAGACCAGCTCAAGCTCTATGGTCTCTATATCCCTTATAGGGTTTACCTCTCCGTCGACGTGAACTATGTTCTCGTCGTCGAAGCAGCGAACCACGTGGGCTATGGCGTGGACCTCCCTTATGTGGGATAAAAAGGTATTTCCAAGCCCCTCCCCTTTGCTGGCTCCCTTTACCAGGCCCGCTATATCGAAGAATTCGACGACCGCAGGGGTTATCTTCTCCGATTTAAACATCGTCGAAAGGACCTCCAGCCTCTCGTCGGGAACAGCAACGACCCCTATATTAGGCTCTATCGTGCAGAAAGGGTAATTTGAAGCCTCCGCACCGGCGGAGGTTATAGCGTTAAATAAAGTGCTCTTCCCTACGTTAGGAAGACCTACTATTCCAAGTTTCATACAAGTCCCTACTTTCTCCTTCGTGTTTGACGATTCGATCGGCCCGATTATTTTACATGAGATCGCCCAAAAAGCCACCTTCTGAGGTATCATTATAGTACCTATCTCTAACACAGGAGGAAAAATAGATGAAGATCACTGTGCTCTTTGCGGTTTTAGTTTTATGCTCAACCTTTTTATCGCCTTCCAGGCTATTGGCGAGCGAACCAAGCGTAACGGAGGCCAGCATTTATCTAGATCAGGCGGTTCTGGCTATACCTATGGTTGAAGGGGAATCCCCTACCTTAGACCTTCCCGGAACCATAGACCCGAGGTCCATAAGGCTTGAATCTTCGGGAGAGAAGGTCATCCTCGGCAGTTCGGTAGAGGAGATTCCAAGATCCCTATGGATACCGCCGTCGCTGGCCTCCATCGCCCAGGAGAGAGACCGTATCAAGAGGGCTTTCTCCGAAAAGCAGGGAATCGTGCAGTCGCTGGAACAGACTTTGAAGGCTTTGGACGAGCTAAAACCGGAGGTCTCCCCATCGGAGATCGCATCCTACGCAGCAAACTTCATGGAGGTAAGGGGAGACACGACAAAAAAACTCGTCGAGGAAAAGGAGTCTCTTGAAAAACTCAACAGAGAGTTTAGAGACCTACAGGAGAGTTTAGAGGGTAAAATGCCTCCCACAGAGGGAGTTATGACGAGGGTATCGGCCGCTACATCCGGGAAAGGAGGCCTATCGATCCGCTGCACCACCTCCCACGCCGGATGGAGACCTAGTTACAGGATGAACCTGGATCTGGAGGGTGGAAAGTTGACGGCTCACCTCAACGGGACGGTATGGCAGAAGACAGGGCTTACCTTTTCCGGCAAGCTAGCTCTCCACATGGGCAGGCCCTCTAGTTTCAGCGATCCCGTAAAGCTGCAACCTCTCACCGTAAGCCTGATCGACCCGTCGGAAAACAAATCCTCCTACAGAGGGGAGACCAGGCTGGCCGCACCTGCCATGATGATGGAGTCCTCTATAACCCAAGCTCTCGATGTCGCAGTCGAGGAATCCCTTACCGACAGGGCCTTCTCTTTTCAGGGAGACATAAGAGGAGATGGGGTCCCTTCGACTGTTTTGTTGGAGAAATGGTCTACGGAGGTAAAACCGTCTATGGTCGCCGTCCCATCTATGTCCCCGACACTTTGGCTCTTAGCGGAGGGGAAAATGCCCGAGGCTCAGACCATACCGGCGAACGGAGAGATGTACGTAGACGGAAAGTTCTCCGGCAGAGGATTTATCCCTAAACTAGTCGGTGGTCAGACTTTCTCCATACCCTTCGGAGAGATCCCTGGAGTCCAGATAGAGAGAGAGGATAAAATTCCTCAAAGTGGGTCCACCTGGATAGGCAAAGGAACCCTCAGGAGAGGGTACACTATAACAGCCACCAACGGACTGACAAGATCGATAGCCATAAAGGTAAAAGACCGCATACCTGTTCCAACCAACGAGAGGATATCCGTATCTCTGTCCACCGTAGATCCCTCTCCATCGGAGACCGATCAAGAGACGGGGATATCCAGCTGGAACTTGAGTCTAGAGCCTGGAGAGAGCAAGGAAATTCATGTAATATACGATATAAGATACCCCTCCGACAAGGAGCTCCGGTTCTCAAGATAAGCGCCGACGAATGGGGTCAAAAACTATAGAGGAGACTTTCCAATGAAACTAACGGTCGTCGTGGACAATCTCTGTGGCTCTTCTAGCTTGCTGGGAGAACATGGCCTAAGTATCATGATAGAGACCCCTAGGGGAAACCTCCTGTTCGACACGGGACAGGGCCATTCGCTGCTACATAACCTGAGAGAACTGGGCTTTTCTCCGGAAGATATCACCAGAGTCTGTCTTAGTCACGGTCATTACGACCACTGCGGAGGTCTTCCTCAACTTCTATCGAGAAAACCTAGCCTTGAGATATGGGGCAGCAGGGCGGTGCAAAGCCCTCATTTCAGCGTGAAATCTGGTCTTCCCGCCTTTATAGGCATGGATTTAAACCTGGAACACAGGTCCTTTTTCCCTATAGACGAACCTGCGGAGGTTATAGGCGGACTTTGGGCTTTTACCGTCCCCGTGGAGAAACGAGAGGAAAACAGCTTGAGCCGCAGCGGACTGGTAATCCCTGATGGTTCAGGAGGGTGGATCAAAGACCCCTTCAAAGACGACATATCCCTGCTGGCTCTGGGAATTCACGGCCCTTCCCTTATACTGGGATGTGCACACTCAGGAGTGATAAACATAATGAGACACGTAAAGGACACTTTCGGGCACAATAGTTTTTACGCCGTTGTAGGAGGGACCCATCTGTCCTCTGTTCCAAGACAGAAGCTAATGCCCCAACTTGAGCGAATAAACGACGAATTCGACGTTAAGTTATGGCGACCTAATCACTGCACCGGTTTTACAGCAGCCTCGGCTTTAACGTCGATACACCACGACGTTGTCTGGGGATCGTCAGGTATGTCCTTAGAGCTGTGATGAGCACCCCTAATGAAAAGGACGAGAGAGGGACCGCCTCATGGCTTACGGTTCCTCCTATACCTACCCTCGTAATAGCGATAGCTCTACTGCCCTTTTCGAGCGAGTCAAAAAGCATCTCCATGGGAGCGACCTTCTGGCTCTTCGTGACGATGATTTATATGTCCATATCGGTATCTTACGTAATCTGTCTGGGAAGAAACGCTAAAGACGGACTTGCCCCTCTTCAGATATTAGGACAGGGGGTCGCTCTGTTGGTGTTGCCTCTCGGGCTAGGGGCTCCATACGGACTCTCATGGATAGGGCTAGCACTGTCATTCGCAGGAACGGTTATCCTGGTGAACAAGGTTATGACCATAATGGACGCCCCCCAAAAGGCTGAGGAGACGGAAACACCGGAACAACAGGGCTCTTTTCTGGAAGGAGTTCCTCTTCCAACTCTAGACGTCGATGGCGACGGCCTTATCCTGGGGGCTAACACCGATATGCTGGACCTTCTGGAGGTAGAGGAAGACGTTCTGCTTGGTCAGAAGGCGGAGATGATATTCCCTCAGGATATAGATAGAATTGACGTAAGAGGCAAGGGCTGGCAGGTTCTAAGAAAACCGGGAGAAGGGGGCTCGGAGCTGATATGCCTCATAGAGGAAGTCTCTCCTCCCCCACCGAGAGAGGCGGAGGAAAAAGGGGAGATGATACATCCTGAGACAGGGCTTTTCTCCGCTCCTTACGCGAAGATCATGATCCCCGCCGAGCTAAAAAGGTCCATACGCTACAGAAGATGGCTCTCGATGATAGCCATAAGGATAAAGCTAGTAACAAACGGTCAGGAGACGGACGTACAGACGAAAGAAAAGATACTCAACTCATATGGATTCTTCATAAAGAAGAACATCCGAGAGTGCGACCTCGGCTTTTTTATGGAAAACGGTAACTATATGATCCTACTTCCGGAAACCCCGAACGCCGGGGCGAAGACGGCCCTGGATAAGCTGAAAAAAGTACCGGAAGATATACTGAAAGAAGTAGGACCCGAAACCGACCTTTCGCTGTGGGGAGGGATTTTCCACTGTAGCGGCCACGAAAAGATAGATTACAACGGAGCGATGGCCGCCCTGGAGGAAAACGTCAAAGAGCTGGAACACTTTGAGCCGCTTCCACCGAAGCTGGAGGCATGATAAAGAGGCAGGAGGGACATCCCTCCTGCCTCTTTATCTAGGGAACCTCTAAAAACTCACCTTTGAGTCCCCTCGGAGAGATCGTTCCGCCTACGCCCTGTTTCGCCCAATCGTATACTCGACCTGCCTGTTCCGTACGAACCGCCTCGGAGGGCACGTCCTGTGCCCCCTCGGCTTGGGGCGACGTCCTGTCGCCCCATTCGACTACACGACGGCATGTCGAGTATACGGGCTCTGGGCTCCGTCGGAACGATCTCTCCGAGGATTAGAGTTTTTAGAGGTGCCCTCTAGACGATACCGTCGACAAGCTCGTTCAAAAGAGAGAGGTTATCGTAGTCCTCTATAAGCCCTCTATCCCCTAAAGAGGCGATCTCCGAGGAGATGGGGATCCTGGCCAAAGTCGATATGCCAAAGTTGGACTCTATCTGGTCCGAATGGCTTTCGCCGAAAACCCTCAGTTCTTCGCCACAGTGAGGACATACCACGTGGCTCATGTTCTCGACCATTCCCATGATGGGGACGTTCATCATCTCCGCAAGACGGGCCTGTTTGCCTACGATGAGAGCCGACAGCTCCTGAGGGGTGCTGACTATGACCATGCCGTCTAGAGCCACCGTCTGCATCACGGTGAGAGGGGCATCGGCGGTTCCTGGGGGAAGATCCACCACAAGCCAGTCCAGACCGTTCCAGTCCACGTCGTTCCAGAACTGCTGAACAACCCCTCCTATAAGAGGACCTCTCCATACAACCGGAGCTTTAGGATCATCCAGAAGCAGGTTCATAGACATTATTGAGATACCTAGTCTATCGGTTTTAGGTGGGATTATTTTTCCCTCTCCGTTACCTGACGGCCGGGAATCTACCCCGAAAAGTTTAGGGATAGAGGGACCGGTTATATCGGCGTCCATAACCCCGACGGAAAAACCTCTCTTTGCGAGCCCCACCGCCAACAGGGCGGAAACGGAGCTTTTGCCCACCCCTCCCTTGCCGCTGCCTACCGCAACGATCCTCTTTATGCCCTTTCTGCTGGGCTTAGGAGCACCGGAACAGCCTTCCTGGCTAGGACAGCCTTCGCAAACGCCATTACAACTATCTTTGTCTTCCACCTGACTCATCTCCTCCTGAAAAACCTAGCCATAGTTATACTTTTATAAGGCCTCCCAGTCAAGAGTTGATATAGATTTTCATTAGTGAGAGATGCGTTCCCCAGACACGTACATAGAAGGGGAGAGGTAAACCTCTTTAGGCCTGACCCCTTTACCACGAACCAGGTTCACTATACACCTAGCTCCAACCCCTCCTGCGTCGAAAACGCCCCAGTCAAGGCAAGTGCAGCCTGTCTCACCGCTCAAAACCGGATCGGAGCATAACAGGATATCCCTGACGTCGCTGGAGAGAGGAGGCATGACCCCATCGTAGATGGACAACAACCCCTCACCGTCTCTCTCAAGATCGAACAGGTATTTGAACAGAGGGCTATCGCCGCTGAAATAGCGGATAGATCTCTTTCCAGCCAGGGATAAAACCCGCTCTGAGACCGCTTTTACGTCGTGAACTACCTTCATGGAAAAAACCTGAGAGCCTTCCCCAACGGTGACCAAAGGCACCTCGAGGGCGGTCAGGAAAGGGACATTAGCGTTCCAGATTATCCCCTCCACCTTTCGGTCCACCAGCCTCTGAAAGACCGCCTCTCCAGATGCGTGAACTCCGTCGGCCTCTTTGACTATCATCTCCATACGATAACGACTTAAAACCCTTTCGACCCCCGAGAGGAAGGCACCAGCCCAGGGGGCCTTGAGATCCCCCATAACCACCCCTACCAGGGAGGTCTTTTTGCTCGATAATCCCTGAGCCACGGTGTCTATCCTGTATCCAAGCCTCTTTGCCGCTTCCCAGACCTTTTCCCTGGTAATAGAGGATATTCTAGGATCCCCCTTCAGGGCTCTGCTCACCGTGGCCTTGTTGACCTGAGCCTCCAGAGCTACGTCGGACATGGTTACTTTGGACAAAAAGACCACCTCCTCATGGGAGGATGATGACCCTCTGTCCAGGAGCTACCAGGGCCTTTAACTCCAGCAGAGAGTGATTGGCCATACGAATACAGCCGTGGCTGGCGTCGGTTCCTATCTCGTGAAGATGGTCGTCGTCGGTGCCGTGAATCCCTATCCCCGTCCAGGGAGGGGTCTTAATCCTTATAAACCAAGGGCCGTATCCTATAGTTTCGCCGGTCTTCTTGTCCTTGTATGGCTGCCAAAAGGAGGCATCGTCTATCCTCTGTACGGTAAAATCCCCCTCCGGTGTTCTCATATCGCCGACCTTCTGTTTCTGACCTTTAACCCTTCCTGTTGCCACAGGCCAGACTGCGAAGACGGTCTTAGAGGTCCCGTCGAGACCGAAAAGAAGGTGCTCCTCCTTTACGCAGACCCACAAAGGGGAGATCACCGGGCTTCCCTCAGTGTGGGCGACCACATCCTTCGCCCAGGAGAGGTGTGCCGTGGCCTTTTGGGATATGGAGTTCCAGCGGTCTATCGGCGAACAGTAGGCGACGGTGGCCACTAGGATAACCGCCCAAAAGGAGATGGCCGCTATAATTCTCTTTATAGCCATAGAATTAGTCCTCAAAAAGGCTTCCCCCGATAAACTCCCTCAAAATAGACTCGTTAGGGACCTTATCGGACGGCAGGGGAGGTACGAACCTAAGAAGGGACAGTAGCCTCCGGGACTCGCCAAACAAAGGGGAGTCCTCGGGAACCGTCTGTAAAAGAGGCTCGAGATACCCTTTAAGAACGGGCAGCTCGTAAAGTAGCGCCGAGTTGAACATTACATCCGAATGCTTCTGGTAGGGGAATATGTATTTCTGTGCTCCCCTTATCACCGACGGCCACCTCTTCAACGTCGCCTCCGGGCTGTGTCCTCTCGTTCGATGATCTCGGATCATCCTCCTAAAAAGCCTGTTGTCGGTGGTGCTGGTCCTGTTCTGCCTATCCAGGCTTACCCCCGTGAGAGGGGAGACGAAGATCCTGAATTTCTTATCCTGGGCGACCTCCTGAGTCACTCTGTCGTTGAGACCATGGATACCCTCGATTATAAGGATATCGTCGGAATCGAGTTTGAGTATCTTGCCTTCCTTTCTGCTCCCTGTGACGAAATCGAACTGCGGAAGCTGAACTTCCTGGCCCGATAGGAGCTGATTGAGATGAAGGTTCAGTAGCTCCAGATCCAAAGCCTCCAGAGCCTCAAAGTCGTACTCCCCTTTTTCGTCTAAAGGGGTTTTATCTCTGTCCACAAAATAGTCGTCCAGAGACAGAGTCACAGGCCTTTTGCCGCATACCTGAAGCTGAATTTTAAGCCTCTTGGAAGTGGTGGTCTTGCCGGAAGCCGACGGGCCGGCGATACAGACCAGAGCAGCCCCCCTGTTGACGACCTCGTCGGCCAGATGGCTCAACCTCTGGGAGTGGAAAGCCTCGGAGATTAGCATCAGCTCCTGTCCCTTTCCCTCGGCTATAGCGTCATGGAGGTTCACCATAGAGCTGACTCCCATGGTCTTCAGCCAGTTGGCGTACTCCAGAAAGACCTCGGAAAGCTTCTTAGACGCCTGAAAAGGGGGAAGCGACGTAGGATAGGCCACCGTAGGAAACTGGAGGACCATACCAGGTGAAAGCAGCTTTAAACCCCAGTTTTTAAGGTAGCCCGTAGAGGGCACTAAAGGGCAGTAGAAAAATCCGTACATATCGAGACACCTATAGACCTCGATGGGGTCCATAGAGACCCTGGAAAAAAGCCTTCCCTTCTCCGGGTTACCCTGACGCTGAAAGATCCGACAGGCCTTATCGAGAGAGACTACCTCCCGCGATATAGGTATATCCATCTCCACCAGATCCGCCATAGCAACCTTGATGGCCTCTAAATCTTCCTCTGTAACCTCTCCGTCGGAGAACTCCCAAAAGTGGCCCTCCGATATGGAGTGGCGGATGAAGATAGACTTACCTAAAGCCTTTCTCGTAGCAAGGAGAAGGAGAAATCCCAGAGAGCTCCTGTAGACCATGGTCCCCTCAAAAGAGTTGGTGTCCACGAACTCCACCGATGACTCTCCGTCCAGAACCCACTCTAAGGGCCTGAGATAGTTGTTCACCCTCCAGGCCACGATATTTCTGTTTCTGTAAAGCCCTGTGGAGGCCAATATTCCCTGACCTGAAAGGGGCATATCGCACTGTATGCTGGAGAACCCCTTTATCTTCACTTTAAAAGACATATCCATCTCTCCTCCTGATCTCGTCTCAATACACACCTTTATTATAGCCTACCCTGTAGGACCAGCGACCCTGCGACGAGGACCAGGGCCTCTATCATCTCGCATATACAGCCATAGCTATCTCCGGTAAGGCCGTTTAAGTGACGGGATATCCAACAGCCGACGAAGTAAGCGACCACCCCTGTAACCCCAAGGACCACTATGCCTATCCACCCCAGGAGAACCGTAGAGGCGACAAGAGCAAAGCCCGACGCCACGGACAACTCAAGCCGACGACAGGAACTGACGAAAACCCGTCCAGCACCGTCCTTTCTGGCAGGGGGAAAATGGAAAATAGACCACACCACCGCCCACCTCGCCAAGATAGGGGATACCAAAATCCAGTAAAATCCCCGGGGGCCGAAAGAGGATAGAGCGGCAAACTTCAGGATCAAGACAGATCCTATAGCCAGAGCTCCGAAAGTACCTATTCGACTGTCTTTCATTATCTCAAGTGCCCTCTCCCTGGTAGCCCCTCCTCCTAAACCGTCGAAGGTATCCGCCAATCCGTCGAGATGGAGACCTCTGGTAATGGCTATCCAGAATATCAAAGCGATAGCCCCCGAAACCGAAGGAGGGAGGATATAGCTGCTTAGGACGAATAGGGAGGACACCAGTCCCCCGATAACCCCGCCTACCGCTGGGAACCACCGTGTGCTCTGCCCCATCTCCTCGTCGGACATCATTCGTCCTAAAGACACAGGTATGGAGGTCATAAACGACAAGGCCAGCAAAAACCTCATCGAGGCTCCCCCTTTATCCTCTGGGGAATGCCGGCGGTCAGCAAAAACACCGAATCCGCCTCCTTAGCTATAGCCTGATTGACCCAGCCCGCTATATCCCTGAATATCCTGCCTAGAGGATAGGGAGGCACCAGCCCCATGCCCACCTCGTTGGAGACGAGGACCGCCTTTATGGACCGACCTCTGATGGCCATCAGCACCTGATCGACGTAGCTCAGGGTAGAGGATATCAACCTATCCTCGTCCTCTTTAGACAGATCATCCCAATCGGTCCTCTGGTCAAACATGAAGTTGGTTATCATCATAGTGACACAGTCCAGCAGGAGAATAGATCGGACAGGGAGCCTCTCTATCGCCTTATGGACCTCCCTCTGGGCCTCCAGGGTTATCCATCCATCAGGGCGGTCAGATCTATGTCTCTCCACCCTCCGGGCCATTTCATCGTCTTTTATAAAAGCGGTAGCGACGTAATAGACCGGATCGTCCAAGGACGCCAGCTCGCAAACTCGCTCCTGGGCGAAACCGCTTTTACCGCTCCTGGCCCCTCCAAGGACCAAGGTTATCTCTCCTCCGTCTATCTCGATCGCCTCTCATTCGCAAAAAACGAGGATATAGCCCCTAAAAGGACGTCGTCTACGTCCCTGGTCTTTACCCCTATCCTAAAAAAGCCCTCTAAGCCAAAGGAACGACAGTCCCTGACCAGTATGTTCTTGCCTTTAAGGTAGGCCATTATCTCGTCGGACCTGGGATGGTGACACAGCACGAAGTTGGCCTCGCCAGGTATAACGGTTATGCCCATACCCTTGAGGGAATCGAAAAGCCGAGCCTTCTCCGCCCTTAGATCCCGCCACTGCTCCCGATAGTACCCCTCCTTATCGAGCACCGCCATACCTACCGACTGAGCCTGTGCCCCGACGCTCCAGTCGGGCTGGACCGAGCTCATAGCCTTTATGGCCTCGTCGGATCCGAGAGCGTAGCCGAGCCGGACCCCTGGAAGGCCGTAGTCTTTGGTCATAGACCGGAGCAGTATCAGCCTCCTGGAGCTCAAAAACCTCTCCAGCCTAGGTGGGTCGGCCATAAAGTTCCTGTAGGCCTCGTCCACGACCAAAATAGTGGGCCCAAGGGAACAGCACTCGATAAGCCGACCTATCTGATCCTCCCTGGCGGTATAGCCGGTGGGATTATTGGGGCTGCATAGCCATAAAATCGTAGGAGGGTCGGAGGCTATACGGTCGCAGAGCAGGGTATCCATATCAGGAGCACCCCAGAGCATAGACCGAGAAAAATCCCACATAGAGATCTCCGCCCCCATGGCGATAGAGGGAGCTGCGTACTCGCCGTAAGCCGGAGCCACCACCGAGGCCTTTCTGCCGGCCTTGAGGTAGGCCATTGCGACCAGCCATATGGCCTGGGAGGCTCCGTTGGTCACTATGACCGACGATGGCTCCACGCCGTTTAAGCTGGCAAGTCGGTCCCTCAAGGCCCCGGAATATCGGTCAGGATAGACCCTTAGCTCCGACGATAGGGCCGCTTGGAGAACCTCTTCGTGTGAAGGAAAGGGATTTATGGATACGCTGAAATCGACGATATCCTCGACCTTGAGTCCTTTAGACGCTATCTCCTGGTAGTCCACTCCACCGTGAACCACAGGGAGAAGGTTCCTTACGTAAGAAACAGGTAGAGGCCTCATCTCATACCTACGATCAACGCGAATCCAAAGGCGACGGTGGCTAATTGAGCCACCGAGACGACCTTCATGGAAAGGTATAGATCCTCGACGTCAGGATCTCCGTCACCTCCGGGGATAGAGTAGCAGCCCCTTTTCGTCAAGGTAATCCCCAAAGCACCTGCTATAGCCGCCATAGGCCATCCGGCGTTAGGGCTCTCGGTGGCCCGGTGAAATCTGAAGGAAGAACGGATAGCTCCCCTCCAGTCGACCTCCGAGGACCATGCACCGACGACCAGGAGCAAAGCGGACAGCCTGGCGGGCAGTATGTTAAAGAGGTCGTCCAGCAAGGCGGAGGCCTTTCCACCTAACTCAAAGTCACCGTGCCTGTACCCAACCATAGAGTCACAGGTATTTACAAATCGATACGCCAAAGCTCCAGGAAGGCCGAAGAGGCTGTAGGCTAAAATAGGGCCAACCCACCCGTCGGAGAGATTCTCCGACAGAGACTCCACCGCCGCCCCGGCGACCTCCTGAGAGGAGAGATCGGAGGTATCCCTGCTGACCAAGTGCCAGGCCAGCTTTCCCCTCGCCTGGGCGAGGTCTCCAGCGACCAGGGCGACGTACACCTCTCTCCCTGCGTCTAAAAGGCCGCTAGCGGACATAGTCCCTTTGAGAAACCACACCGAAAAGACGAAAGACACAGGCCACCACAGCAGTGACACCAAAGGACCTAGCAGGGCGAAAAACATCGTCCCCGAGGCAACCATAAAGGCTCCATAAAGGAAAAGCCCTTTGGAAGGACGTCGATTCCACGCAAATTCGATGAACTTGCCCATCCAGCAAACAGGATGAAGTTCCTCAGGTGGCTCCCCTATAAGCCGGTCCACCAATACAGCCAAAATCAAGACGATTAAAGTTTGAATCATAGTTCAACCTCCAGTAGACGAACCCCTCCTGATACCATGGGAACGTAGAAAGGATCCCCTAGCTCAGGAGGCCACAAAAGAGACTCCCCTTTGAGACGTTCCTTTTGGAAGATAGCTCCGGAGAGGGTACCGCTGTGGGCTGTCACTATACCTAACGCTCCGTTTGAGAGGGCAGCCTCCAAAATCGACTCAAGGTCATCTTTGCGGAGTATAGATTGATTTGCCAAAGCGCTCTCCGTAGCGGCAACGGCGAACAAAGGCCAGTTTCGGTCGTGCAGACCTTTTTCCAGATCGGCTAAAATACGGTCGTAATCCCTGTCAGGACGAGAATACACCCTCTCGTTGAAGGACACCGTATCGACCTCCCCTCCAGGATCGAAAACCGCCAACATCAGATCAGGGACGGGCCCTAGATAGCGATGGCGGGAAAATCTACGGTGATCCATAAGGACAAGGCCCTCCCAGGCCAGGCTATCGGAGGGCTCCACCGCCACAGCTATCTCGGTGGCCTCTTCAGGAGGTAAAGGCCGACCTAGACAGGCGGCCAAACCGTAGAGAGAGGCCAGAATATCGGCGGTACTGCTGGCGTAACCTCTAGCCCCGACCAGCTGGGTCTCCTGACGAAGGTAGATATCCATAGCCTCCCCCCACAGGTCTAACGCCACCTTCAGAGCCCTCTCGGTCTTGGACATATGTCCAGGCACGAAAAACCTTCCATCTCCAGGGCTGGCGGAGATCTCCACTTTGGACCACAGGCCGACAGGGCAGGATATCAGCTGAGAGACCCCCTCTGGCCATCCCTGAAAGAGCTCTCCACAGGTGCCAGGACAGCAGGCAACCGCCCTCATAGCCCCAATATAGCCTCCAGGGCCTTCATATCCATATGCTCCTCCATGTGATCCGCCAGTCGATCGAAAGCCCTTTCCCTGAGTTCCCTTAGGGACAGGGCCTCACCGGAAGGAGACCAGCCGAGAGACGCCAACCAGGCTCTCCTGAACTCGGGAAGGTCGAAAACACCGTGGAGGTAGGTTCCCCATATCCTGCCAGAGGGATCGGACGCTCCGTCGGGACCTTCGGATAGGTTAAAAATCGGCATCGCCGAGGTGGTCCGCCCCATATGGATTTCGTATCCCTCGACTGTCATACCTTTAAAAGGTAAAAGAGCCTCCGCCGGGGAGATTACCTGCCCCCTGGACCGGACGGTCCTTTTTTCTCCGCAAAAATCGGTTATCCCGTCCAGAAGCCCCATACCTGGAACCTGGGACTCCTGGCTCTCCACGTTTTCGGGGTCCCTGATCCATCGTCCCATCATCTGAAATCCTCCGCAAACCCCTACCACCGAGGTCCCTCGAGACGCCAGATCCTTTATGGCCCTCTCTAAACCGTTGTCCCTCATCCACATAAGGTCGGCCACGGTGCTCTTGCTCCCCGGGAGGATGACACAGTCAGGATGGCCCAGCTCGGCGGAACTACGGACGAATCGGACCCCTACGTCGGCCTCGACAGCGAGGGCATCCATATCGTCGTAGTTGGACGTTCTGGGATAGCCGATAACCGCCAGATCGAGACTGCCTTGGGATATACGGCTATTTCCCTCCAGAAAAACCGAGTCCTCCTGGGCTATTTCCAGCCGATCGAGGTAGGGAATAAGCCCTAAGGTCGGGCGGCCTGTTAAATCCCGTAGCATCTCCAGCCCCGAGCCTATAAGCGCCGGGTCGCCTCGAAACTTGTTGATCAAAAAGCCCTTCACCAACGACTTTTCCTCCTCCTCCAACAGGGCCATAGTGCCGTAAAGGGATGCAAATACACCTCCTCTGTCGATATCGCCGACCAGTAGGACCGGGGATTGGAGGTAAGTCGCCACCCTCATATTCACTATATCGTTGGCCTTAAGGTTTATCTCCGCAGGACTGCCGGCGCCCTCCACCACCAAAAGATCAAACCTGCTTCTGAGATCGTCGAGAGCCTGGGTCACGTGACCCCAAAGCTCTTTTTTCCTGTCGTGGTAATCCAAGGCGGAGAGGCTATTCATAGGCTTTCCCATGACCACCACCTGAGACCTGGAATGGCCCTCAGGCTTTAGGAGCACAGGGTTCATCTCCACCGAAGGCTCCAGACCTGCCGCTCTGGCCTGGTCCACCTGAGCCCTTCCCATCTCCTTTCCGTCGAGGGTGACGTAGGAATTCAGGGCCATATTCTGAGCCTTAAAAGGGGCTACCGATATTCCCTTTCGAGCGAAAATCCGGCACAGACCGGTTGCGAGGACGCTCTTACCTACATCCGACGAGGTGCCCTGAAGCATTATAGATCTTGATTTCATTCACAAGCCTCCCTTACCTTCCGGCCCTGGTGGCAATATACTCCTCAACCACCTTGCCGTCGTGAACAAGCCTCACTCTGTTGATCTGTCTACGACTGGAGAGCCATCTAAATCTCTCACGGGCTTCTCTTTCGTCGCAACAGTCCCGACCGGCCAGCCCCCACCACCTCTCGCCGCTGGGGTAACCTCTCCACTCCGCCAGAAGGGGCTCCTGATAACAGACCGACCAACGAAAGTCGGACCACAGAGCGGGAATCCTGTATCTCTGCCTGGCCTTCCCCGGTATGACCAAAAGGACGCTCAGCTCGTCTTTGAACCTGGTGGCGGAGCCGTTGAAAAGCACCCCCTCATGGGAATCCTGAAAGGAGAAACTGTCCCCGTCCTTTCGGATACCCATGGACAGACACCATTTCCTCATCCTATCGAGTATCTGATCCAAAGACCTATCGCCACCGAGGGAGGCCAGCTCTTTAAGAGCGGTCTCCCTGTCCATAACGTAATCCCCTCGTTTATCCATAATGCAAAGCCTATGAAGACCGGACAGGTCCATATTCTCACCTCTTCCACCGTTATACACCGAGATTGTACATTATGTCAGGCCGATAGGCACTTGCCCTTTCACCGGACCATCGTGGTATATTTTAGATGCGGAACGGAAAATACCACGAAAGGGAGTGACTAGAGATGACAAAGCCCTGTAAGGTCAAGGTTTTCGTGGAGTCCCCTAAGGCCGGTGCAGGCTGATGCACCTTGCCCTACAGAGGAGAGGAAAGGGAATCCTACCCCGGGGCAAAGAGCAGGATGCTCACAGGAAACCTGATAGTGAAGGTGAAGGATAGATTTAAAGACGCCGTAGACCTGAACGTCTACGACCCTAGGTCACCTTTTTGGATATGGGATGTAATAAGGTTCTCCGTAAAGGGAGGAGAGCCAGCGTGGATAGTGGAGGGAGAGCTTCTCTTTAAAGGGGTTCCCTCTTGGGAAGATCTGGAAAAAGCTCTTGAGGATCAAATCAAAAAAAGAAAAGGCGTGATTAAATGAAGAAAATATATCTGTGTTTAGCTTTTTGCGCTCTGTCCCTAGTTTTTATGGCCACCATCGCCACAGCGGCAAAACCGATCCCGCCGGAGATAAAAAGCTTCATCATAAAATTCTCCGACCAGTACGGAAACGCTATGGAGACGTTATCGAAGGACCTGGAGAAAGCCCAGACCCCTGATCAGATGGCATCGGCCCTTAACTCCTACTCGGACAAACTGGAGCCTATGATGGCGGAGATGGTGGCTATGGAGAAAAAGTATCCCGAGTTTTTTGAGGGAACCGACGAAGACGATTACGCCGTTGATTCAGACATAGAGAAAGCCAGCGACAGAATGGACCAGAAGGCCGAGGGAATGATGGAGTCCATGGGGAAGGTGTTCACCCACGCCGACCACCCAGCGGTACAGGCAGCCCTTGAGAGACTTGGAAAAGTCATGGGCGAGGAAGAGGAAGAGGAAGAGGAAGAGGAACTCTAAGGTAAACAACAGCCGTCGGGGTCTGCGACGATCCCGACGGCTACGAAAAGGCTTATGGTGGAGGCGCGGACCACAGAATAAGCTCTAACTGCAAGGATTTACAGATTTCAGAGACACTATGGAGACAAAAACACACTCTAGAGCCTAAAAGCAAGCCCATCCTAAAATTAAATAATGCAAGAGCTAAGGCGTTATTTTGCTTTTCTCTCCAGCCATTTTAGCAGAAGCTCCTGCCCATAGTCCAGTATCTGCCCTGCCGAGTACCCTGCCATAGCTATAATCGCTGAGCTGGTCCATGGAGAGAGTCGAAGACCGCGGCAGAAACAGGCCATTACCAACCCCACGAATCCAGCGACGATCATCCCGGATAAGAATTCTCCCCACGAAAACGGTTCAGACCGGTGAAGCCGGATAAACCGAACCAGAGATCCTGCCATAGCCATCAGGGTGGGTGGCAAGAGAACCGCCAGATACTGGTGCAACGAGTCAAAGAAATCATCCACAGGGCTACCTCCTTAATGAGACCTTCCTATCATTACCCCAACAGCAAGAGCTCCGACACTCCAAAGGACAGTGTTCTTACGCTCTTGCCGTATCTGACCCTTCCACTCGTCTCGCTCCTCGTTGAGTTCCGCCTTGAGTTCCAGTAGCCTTACGTTCGTCTCAGCCCTCATGTCGAGAACCGTCTGATGCCACACATCCCGCTCCTGCCGGTACGTCTGCACAGAGAAGAGTAAGTCTCGCCCGTCTTGCTCAGTCATCCAGTACCCCGGCTCAGTCGTCACATATCCCTTGGGGACGTATTTGACTGCGCCGGAAGCTGGCAAGCTCGTTATTGAGACCATCAGCAACACCGTCAGGAGGCAGCGCAAACACCTCTTCCTTGACCTGCTCACGTATAAACACCACCTTCTTCTTGGCCTGTTCCTCCAGCTCTTTGATCTGCCGAGAGAGATTTTCTATAACGGCGTCGGTCTCCACTACCGCCGGAGGAGGATCTATCTTCCCCCACACCACCCAGACGCAACCTGCCATCAACGCTGCCAGACAACAACACCACGCTATCCATCCTTTTCTGGACATGTTTTCGTTCCTACCCCCTTCACTGCCTCAACCGTCGAGGTCCCGTAATATGCCGCTAAGACGAGCCCCCCAAACCACTGGAGAAGATCTTTCAGGTTCATGGGAAGATCCTGTCCCGTCCAAAGGCTCCAGAGAATGGAGAGCCCTACCAACCCGGCAGCGAAGATAGCCAGCGGTTTTCGAAGCGGCCATTTCGCTACACCCACTCCATCACCCCCTGAGCAATCGCCTTTGCTATCCTTCTGCGACCGTGAGTAGTCTCCAGGTGATCCCGCCGATTTTCCGGGTTCGAGATAAACGCTGCCTCTACGAGCACCGCAGGCATGGAGGTGCCTCGAAGGACTCCCAGATCTCCACGGGGCTTTATTCCTCGATCTCGAAGCCCAGGGATATCACGCAGAGCCCCCCAGATATGACCGGCGAGATCCCTGCCTCTAGCCGATCCGGGGAAAATCAGGAGCTCCATGCCGTGAGCCTGTGGAGAGCTGGCAGCGTTGCAATGAATAGAAAGAAACAGGTCAGCTTTCCACGTGTTTGCTAGTCGACATCGATCGCCAATCGTGATGAAGACGTCCGTTTCTCTGGTCATCAGGACACTGTGTCCTCCATCCACCAGTTCATCCCGCAAAAAAAGCGAGATGGCCAACGCCACCTCGCTCTCTCGAAGCTGTCCTCCTACGGCCCCTGGGTCTTTGCCACCATGTCCAGGATCTATGGCTATCCTCATCAGATCATCCCCTTAAAATCACTTGCGTCACCTGCATAGTGCGGATAAAGCACAAAGTGCAGAAACGTCGCCAATCGATACGGCCAGGGCATAAAAAAAGCCAAGCCGATTTCAGCTACGAAACCGGCCTGGCAAATTATCTTAATATGGCCTGGCGACGCCTCCGGCCAACGCCATGTCCACCTGGGTACCTTCACCGGCCCCAACTTCCCCCAGGAGAAAGTAAAGGAAAGGCGGCATCCTAGCAGGAAGGCCGCTAGATAGTGGGCTGCCTCGTGAACCAGAATCGGCAGCAGTCCCCATAGCAAAACCAAGATCATGCCCCTCCCTCGCAATCAAGCTGGGTAACATATCCGCTGCGCCCATCCAAATGATGCTTCGCCGTAACTATCGACCAAGTCCCATCTACACCACTACGAAAGCCAGATAGCGACACCTTAGACTCAGCCCTAAGCCTAGGATTCCCTGGTAGGGACAAAGAGAGCTTAGAACCTCCTCGCTTGCCAGCGATTTGTTCCCCTGATGCGTACTGCCTCGCAGTAGATTCATCGGGGAACACATGTATCAATCGACGGACAGGCTCACCTTGGCCGATTCGAACCTCAACATCCTCCCCTGTTTTAACATCTCGGAAAGTCGCCACCACAGCGGACGAGACACCTCTTTTGCCTAGTGTCACTTGCCATCTAGTAACCTGCTTGGGAGAGATCGATATGGTTGGCAGCGGAGCTCCGCCAACGCTCTGTCCACTGCCTTTGGGAACCACAACTAGTCGACCCTCCACCGGCTTTGCGGTCGCATCATACCTGTATGCTATTCTCGTCAAGAAGGCGATATCCGACTCGTTGACCTGATCGTTATGACCAACCTGATTCCTCGCTAAGTCACTAGATACAGCAGCTTTAAGTCCATGTTCTCCCGCGATGGTGGCCACCAATGCCCCGAAAGTCATATCCTCCCAGCTCCTGGTCTTTTGGCTTTGTATCTGAGACTGCCCGCCGTGACTAGCATCAAAAGCAGCTGCCTTTGCCTTTAGCCTCACAACCGGAGGAGGGCTGGCAAGCACCACTTCGTCCACAACAAAAAGTCCCATCCTTACGCCCGAAATGGTTGCCACTAACTCAGCCCCTGTAGAGGGTAACTTTATGCCAGGGTCATGGTCAGACAGGGCGACCTCCAGGGTATCAGACTCCATCCCAGCAGAGTCCGATATGTCCAGGGATATGAGCCTGCTCTCGATTAACTTTGTAATATCAGCGTTGTTTGCGACAAGAGACCACGGCACGCTAAGTTCGCTCAATCCCATAACGAAACCTCCTTTCGAGACTCTGGGACCACTATGTCTGGTAAGACCACGGCTAATCCCCTCGGCAATACAGGGCCATAGTCGGCTAATCCCTGATTAGTCTCTAAAACTACCTCCAAGGCGCCTGATTGTTCCCCATAATGCTGCCAACAAACCCAGTCTAAAGAGTCTCCAGCCCTTGTCCTGTAAACAATCATCCCTGCCTCCCATCGTCAATATAGACAATTTCAAGATCAAACTCTATTTTTCGAGGTACGCCACCGGCTAGATAGTCGCTTGTCCTTTCTTCGACTCGGCGTATGACCCACCTCCCATAAATATGACCTAAAGAGTCTATAAGTAGCATCGGCGCACCCTCGATAGCGACCTGCCTCATAGACTGAACCTGCCCAAGCCCACCTCTGTAATGTGGATATATGACACCTGGCAGCTTGATAGTTTCTTCGCCTGGCCCCATGAATTGGTATCCAGGCCGATTATCTATGATATCTTGCCTTGCCCAGCGATATTCAGCTAGCCTTGTCAGTTTTTGGTACGCAGCAGTCTCAATCCCGAAGGTGTAGTCTCCCAGCTTAAGCATTACTCTTTTTGCTTTAGAATCCGGCACGGTCGTACAATACCCCCCCTCTGTTCTCCTTCTCCTCCAGTCGTCTTATCACTTCCTCGGCAATTTCCTCCGGCGATTGCCCCGCCACAGAATGTATTGCGATACTGTTATGTTGAGTCACTGCGACAGATTTAGTGGTGTTGTTTACTATCTGCTCTGCTCTAGATATAGTCGCAACTGCATCAGCAGAAGGAGGAGGGGAAGCCGAGGGGAAAGATAGCCCATTGCCAGTAAGATCGATTCCCTCCATAGCCACTCCAAGAGTATTTTGAGCATATGTTTTTGCCTCAGACTCCCTGCTTTCTCTATGGGCTTTCTCTTCAGGCGTCTCTTGCTTATTGTTATTGCCAAAGACGGACATGATTTTTCCCACAGCACCTCTAAGCCAATCGACCTTGCCCTCTATCCAGCCCCAGACGCTGCCAAAAGCTGCTTTTACTTTGTCTAGTAGACCATTAAAAAAGCTTGGCAGACCTTCCCAAACTCCTTTGAGCCCTTCCATGATTGAAGATCCATTCGGGAGGCTGTCCCACAGGCCGGTCCAGGTACCCTTCACTCCGCCCCAGAGATCTCCGAACCAGCCGGTTATGCCGCTCCA